>CAIQOY010000090.1 GCA_903873565.1 uncultured Actinomycetes bacterium | reverse complement strand
GGGCGTCCGCGGCCGACGATGGCGGCGGCGAGGAGCCCCGCGTTGACGGCACCGGCGCGGCCGATGGCGAGCGTGCCGACGGGGATGCCCGCGGGCATCTGCGCGATCGAGAGCAGGGAGTCGAGGCCCTTGAGGGCCTTCGACTCGACGGGCACGCCGAGCACGGGCAGCGGAGTCTTCGAGGCGCACATCCCGGGCAGGTGCGCGGCGCCGCCGGCGCCCGCGATGACCACCTCGATCCCGCGTCCCTCAGCGGCCTCCGCGTACGCGAAGAGCTTGTCGGGGGTGCGATGCGCGGAGACGACCTCGCACTCGTGCGGCACCCCGAGCGCCTCGAGCGTCTCGGCGGCGTGGCGCATCGTCTCCCAGTCGGACTTGGAGCCCATGATGATGCCCACGAGCGGCGCGTCGCTCATGGGCGCACCGTAGCGGGTCGGGCCGTCATGCCCCGGCGAGCTCCCGGGCCCGCTCGCGCAGGTCGGCGGCGGCCCGCGCGTCGGCCTCGCGCACCTCTGCGGCCCACGCCCGCACGGCCGCGCTGCGCTCGCGCACGTCGGCGCACATGCGCCGCACCTCGGCCGGGTCGGAGCCACCGGTCTGCGGGCGCAGTGCGGCGCAGGCGGCGGGGTCGAGGGCGGCGGCGAGGGCGGCCTCGTCGACCGCGACCTCCGCCCCGGCGACCTCGTTGGCGGCCGCGGCGATCGCCGCGGCGTCGATCGGTGCGCCCGTCTCGACCTGCGCGCGCACGACGCGGCCGATCACGTGGTGCGCCGTGCGGTAGTCGAGGCCGGTGGTCTGGGCGAGCATGTCGGCGACGTCGGCGGCGGTCACGAACGCCTCGCGGGCGCTCCGCTCCATCCGCGCCGCGTCGACGCGCATGCCGCGGGCCACGGCCGCGGCCAGCGCGCCCATCCGCTCGGCCTCGTCGAGGGCCCGCGGGATCAGCGCGTTGAGCAGGTGGAAGTGGTCGGTGCGGGCCGCGCCGGTGTGCATCGTGGTGAGGGCGGCCGTCAGGTCACCCGTGGCCTGCCCCGCCCAGGTGCGCAGGACGGCCAGGGCGTAGGGGTTCTTCTTCTGCGGCATCAGCGCGCTGACCCGGCTGTGGGCGTCGTCGAGCTCGACCCAGCCGAACTCCTGGCTGCACCAGATCTCGAGGTCCTGGGCGAACTGCGACACCGACGTGGCGCCGATCGCGAAGCCCGACAGGACCACGAGGTACGGGTCGGACTGCCACATCGCGTCCTTGGCGTGGTCCTCGACGCGGTCGTGCCCGAGCAGGGCCGCGAGCCGCTCGCGGTCGAGCGGCCAGCGCGACCCCGCGCTGCCCCCCACCCCGGCCACGCTGCCGGCGAAGTCGCCCTGCACGCGGCGGTAGCGCTCCGCGTTGCGCAGGACCGGGTAGGCCCACGCCAGGAGCAGGTGCCCGGCCGTGGTCGGCTGGGCGGGCTGCAGGTACGTGTAGTCGGCGGCGAGGGAGCCGGCGAGCGGCTCGGCCTGCGCGGCGAGCGCGTCGCCCATCTCGGCGAAGCGGTCGGCCGCGGCGGCCAGCCCCGTCGCGGTCACGAGCCGCAGCGCGACCCGGAAGGGCTCGCGCCGCGGGCGCCCCGCGCTCAGCCAGCCGGCGGCGTCAGCCCCGACGCGGCGGGTCAGCTCGGCCTCGCGGTTCTGGAAGGCGTCGCCGACCGCCGGATCCCAGGGGAAGTCGGCGGCGGGGATCGCGTCGAGCTTGAGCAGGCCCCGCAGGAGCGCGGCGCCGCGCTCGGCATCGAGGGACCCCGACTCGACCAGCTGGATCGCGTGCGCGAGGTCCGAGCGGGACATGCCCTCGGCGAGCGCGGGGCCCGCCGCCGTCTCACCGGCGTAGCCCGCGCGCACGAGCTCGTCCGCGGGCCCGCTGGCCAGCCGGCCGCCCACTCCGAGGTGCCCGTCGGTCACACCAGAAGGGTAGCGGGCGCCGGCATCTCGCCGCCCCGGCGCCTAGGCTGCGCCCCATGCGCCTCAACGTGCACGCCTTCGGACCGGAGGATGGCGAACCCGTCCTCGCCATCCACGGGGTGACAGGGCACGGCCGCCGCTACGTCCACCTCGCCGCCGCTGCCCTGCCCGATCGGCGCGTCCTCGCCGTCGACCTGCGCGGCCACGGCCGCTCTGGCTGGGATCCGCCGTGGGACGTCGGCACCCATCTCGCCGACCTGCTGGAGACCCTCGACGCCGAGGGCGTGACCGCCCCCGTCGACGTCCTCGGCCACTCCTTCGGCGGCCTGCTCGGCCTCGGCCTCGTGGCCACCGCCCCGCAGCGGGTGCGCCGCGCCGTCCTGCTCGATCCCGCGATCGCCATGCCCGCGCCGGTCTGCCGCCAGCGCGCCGAGGCGGCCGCGGCGACCGCCGGCTGGGCGACCATGGCGGAAGCCCTGGCGGCACGCCGCGAGGGCATCGCCGAATCGGGCCAGCGCTTCCTCGAGGAGGAGGTCGCCGAGCACGTCGAGGAGCGCGCGGACGGGCGCTTCTGGTCGCGCTATTCACCGCCGGCCGCCGCGGTCGCATGGAGCGAGATGAGCCGCCCGGCCCCCATCCCCGCCGCGCCCCGACCGATCCTGATCGTGCGGGCCCTGCGCGACGACTACGTCCAGGACGCGGCGCTGCTCGCCCCGCTCGAGCGGGCGATCGGCGCCGACCTCGAGGTGGTCGGCATCGACGTGCAGCACATCCTCTACTGGGAGGCGCTCGACGAGACCGCCGCAGAGGTGCGGCGCTTCCTCGGCTGATCCGCGACGCGGTCATCGTCGGGACGAGCTGAGCCCGAGCGCCCGCGCGAGCCGCCGCCGGGCCCGCTCGAGGGCGGCCGGTGCCGGTCGTCCCTCCCAGTGCGCCGCGAGGATGCGCAGCTCGCCCGCCCTGCGGTCGGCCGTCACGTCGGCCCGCCCGATCAGGCGGTCGCCGACGAGCAGCGGCAGCACGTAGTAGCCCCAGCGCCGCTTGGCCTTGGGGGTGTAGATCTCGAGCGCGTGCCGGAAGCCGAACAGCCGCTCCGTCTCGGTGCGGTCCCAGATCAGG
>CAIQOY010000089.1 GCA_903873565.1 uncultured Actinomycetes bacterium | reverse complement strand
GGCGGCATCGCCGAGTACGTGGCCTTCATGAACCACGGGCGCGAGCTCGTGCACCCCGGCGTGGTGACGGTCTCGGCCCGCGACGAGGAGTCCGGGGTCGAGGTCGACGTGGCCCTGCAGTGGAACGGCACCTACCAGCCGTCGATCTACTCGTTCGCCAACGCGATCAACACGCATGAGGGCGGCAGCCACCTGGTCGGCTTCCGGACCGCGGTCACGCGCGTGGTCAACAGCTACGCCCGGGCCGGCGGCCTGCTCAAGGAGAAGGACGAGAACCTGACCGGCGAGGACGTCGCCGAGGGCCTCGCCGCCGTCATCTCCGTGCGCCTGCCGGAGCCCCAGTTCGAGGGCCAGACGAAGACGAAGCTCGGCAACACCAACGTGCGCGGCATCGTCGACTCGGCGACCAACACCGCCCTCGCGCAGTACTTCGAGGAGCACCCCTCCGAGGCCAAGGCGGTCTCGCAGAAGGTGGTCTCCGCGGCCCGCGCCCGCGCGGCGGCCCGCAAGGCCCGCGAGGCGGCCCGCAAGACCGCCTTCGGCTCCGGCGGGCTGCCCGGCAAGCTGACCGACTGCGTCAGCACGGACCCGTCGATCTCCGAGCTGTACCTGGTCGAGGGCAACAGCGCCGGCGGCACGGCCGTCGACGCCCGCGACCGCGAGTTCCAGGCGATCCTGCCCCTGCGCGGCAAGATCCTCAACGTCGAGAAGGCCCGCATCGACCGCGTCTTCGGCAACGCCGAGATCCAGGCGATGGTCGCGGCGATGGGGATCGGCACCGGCGACGACATCGAGACGGAGAAGGCCCGCTACCACAAGCTCGTGCTGATGACGGACGCCGACGTCGACGGCGCCCACATCCGCACGCTGATCCTGACCTTCCTGTACCGGCACATGCAGCCGCTGATCGACGCGGGCTACGTCTACATCGCGCAGCCGCCGCTCTACCGCGTGCGCCTCGGCAAGGAGCAGATCTACCTGTCGAAGGACGCCGAGGTTGAGGACTACGCCGTCGGCCAGCGCCTCGAGCAGGTCGCGGTGACCACCGAGGCCGGTCCGCTGGCGGTCGACCAGGAGCTGTACCGCTCGATCGTCAAGGCGCTGCGCGAGCAGGAGCTCGCCACGACCCGCATCCGCAGCGCCCACGGGGGCGTGGTGTCCGACCTCGTGCGGCACCCGTCGCTCCTCGCGGCCGCGCTCGAGCCCGAGGCCGTGCCGGCCTGGTTCGAGGGGGGCGGGGCCGACGACGAGCGCCACGCGATCGAGCTGGTGGCCACCGACCCCGACGGCACCCTGCTCCTGCGCCGCACCGAGCGCCACACGGGCGCCGTCGAGACGATCTCGCTGGCCCCGGCGATCTTCGCCGGTCCGGCCTACGCGGCGCTGCGCTCGAGCCACGCGCGGCTGCTGGAGCTGGTCGGCGCCGGGCCCTTCCACGTCGCCCAGGGCCGCAAGGAGATCGACGCGGTCGGCCACGCCGCGCTGCGCACGGCGATCTTCGACTGCTGCAAGGACGGCCTCGAGATCAGCCGCTTCAAGGGCCTCGGCGAGATGAACGCCGAGCAGCTGCGGGAGACCGCGATGGCGCCGCAGACGCGGACGCTCCTGCAGGTCACGATGGAGAGCGCGGCCGAGGCCGACGCCCTGTTCGTGACCCTGATGGGCGACCAGGTCGAGGACCGGCGCACGTTCATCGAGTCCCACGCCCGCGACGCGCAGGGGATCGATGTCTGAGCCCGAGGCACCCGTCGAGGAGCCGTACGGGGGCTCCGAGCCGCGCGAGCTCGCCGACGAGATGCGCACGTCGTATCTCGACTACGCGATGAGCGTCATCGTCGGGCGCGCGCTGCCCGACGTCCGCGACGGCCTCAAGCCCGTGCACCGCCGCGTCCTCTACGCCATGGACGAGCTCGGCCTGCAGCCGGGCCGGCCGCACGTCAAGTGCGCGAAGGTCGTCGGCGAGACGATGGGCACGTACCACCCGCACGGCGACCAGGCGATCTACGACACGCTCGTGCGCATGGCGCAGCCCTTCTCGTCGCGGGCGCTGCTCGTCGACGGCCAGGGCAACTTCGGCAACGTCGACGGCTTCTCCGCCGCGGCGATGCGCTACACGGAGTGCCGGCTCTCGCGCGTGGCCACCCTGATGCTGCGCGACATCGACGCGGACACCGTCGACTTCGGCCCCAACTACGACGGCTCGCGCGAGCAGCCGCTGGTCCTGCCGGCGCGCTTCCCGAACCTGCTGGTCAACGGCTCCGCCGGCATCGCCGTCGGCATGGCCACGAACATCCCGCCCCACAACCTCGCTGAGGCCGTCAACGCGACGATCGCGATGGTCCGCAACCCGGACGTCACGCTCGACGAGCTGATGGCGATCATGCCCGGCCCGGACTTCCCGACGGGCGGCGTGATCATGGGCATGGCCGGCATCCGCGCCGCCTACGCCACGGGCCGCGGCAAGATCCGCCTGCGCGCCCGCACCGACATCGAGGAGCTGCCGAACGGCAGGAGCGCGATCGTGGTCACGGAGCTGCCCTTCACGGTCAAGAAGGGCGGCGACGAGGGCGTGATCGCCAAGATCGCCGAGCTCGCGGTCGAGAAGGTCGTCCCCGAGGTCTCGGACGTCAAGGACCACTCGTCCGACGAGGGCATGCGAATCGTGATCGAGCTCAAGAAGGACGCCGTCGCCACGGTCGTCCTCAACAAGCTCTTCAAGCACACGCAGCTGCAGGTCACCTTCGGCGCCAACATGGTCTCGCTGGTCGACGGCGTCCCGCGCACCCTCGGCGTGCAGGACATGCTGCGCCACTACATCGCGCACCAGCGCGACGTGATCGTGCGCCGCACGAAGTTCCAGCTCGACCGCGCCGAGCGCCGCTGCCACATCCTCGACGGCTACCTGATCGCGCTCGGCAACCTCGACGCGGTGATCCAGCTGATCCGCAGCTCGAAGGACCAGGAGCAGGCCCGCCAGAACCTGCAGACCGAGTTCGGCATGAGCGAGGTCCAGGCGCAGGCCATCGTCGACCTCCGGCTCGGCCGCCTGACCGGGCTCGAGCAGGACGCGATCCGCGCCGAGCACGCCGAGCTGACGGCCAAGATCGCCGAGCTGCGCGACATCCTCGCCAACGAGAGCCGCGTCTCGGACGTCATCATCGACGAGCTCGAGGCGATCGCCGCCGAGTTCGCCGACGACCGCCGCAGCGAGATCACGCCCGTCGATGGCGAGATCGACATCGAGGAGCTGATCGCCGACGAGGAGATGGTCGTCACGATCACCCACGGCGGCTACGTCAAGCGCCTGCCCGTCGGCACCTACCGGGCCCAGCGCCGCGGCGGGGTCGGCGTGCGCGGCATGCAGACGAAGGACGACGACTGGATCGAGCACCTGTTCACGGCCTCGACCCACGACTACGTGCTCTTCTTCACCTCGTTCGGCAAGGTCTACCGCGCCAAGGCCTACGAGCTGCCGCTCGGCACCCGCGAGGCCCGCGGCCGCGCGCTGGTCAACGTGCTCGCCCTGCAGGAGGGCGAGAAGGTGATGGCCGCTTTCACGACCCGCGACTACACCGAGGGCAAGTACCTGGTCTTCGGCACCCGCCGGGGCGTGGTCAAGAAGACCGAGTTCCTGGCCTACAACACCGTCCTCAAGACCACCGGCATCATCGCGATCAACCTGCGCGAGGGCGACGAGCTCGTCGACGTGCGCCTGACCGACGGCGACGACCGCATCCTGCTCGTCTCCAAGGGCGGCCAGGCCGCGCTCTTCTCCGAGCAGAAGGTGCGCCCGATGGGCCGCTCGGCCGCGGGCGTGACGGGCATGAAGCTGGCCGCCGACGACGAGGTGATCGCCCTGCGCGTCCCCCGCGATGAGGACGACGTGCTGGTGATCACCGACGGCGGCTACGGCAAGCGCACGCCGATCTCGGAGTACCGCGAGACGGGCCGCGGCGCCAAGGGCGTGCGCACCATCTCCGCCAAGGCCGAGGCCGAGCGCGGGTCGCTCGTCGCCGCGCACTGCGTGACCGGCGAGGAGGACCTGATCGTCACCACCGCCGGCGGCATCGTCACCCGCATGAGCGTGGGCGAGGTGCGCTCGATGGGCCGCTCCACCTCCGGCGTGCGCATCCAGCGCATCAAGGGCGAGGAGGACCGCGTCTCGAGCTGCGCGATCGTGCCCGCCGAGGAGGACGTCCCCGAGGACGAGGCCGCAGACCCGGAGGCCGAGGTCAAGGAGGCCGTGGAGGTGCCGGTCGAGGCGACCGACGCGGAGGCCGAGGCGCTCGCCGACGCCGTGGCGGAGGACCCGGCCGACGACGCCGACGACGAGATCGCCCCGGCCGACTTGGACGAGGACGCCTAGCCGATGGCGCGCCTCTTGCTCCTGCTCGCCGTGCCCGTCCTCCTGGTCGTCGCCGCCTGCGGCGGCGAGGAGCGCCTGCCCCGCACGGAGCTGCCGGTCTACACGGACGCCGGTGCGGAGATCCCGGTCGAGGCCGGGTCGCGCTTCGCGATCGAGCTGCCCGCCAACCCCTCGACGGGCTACAGCTGGCGCGTCACGCCGCCCGCCGGCGTGGCGATCGAGTCGGACGAGCTCCTGCCGGTCCCCGAGGACCAGCAGGGCATGGCCGGGGTGGGCACGACGCAGCGCTGGGTCTTCGCGGTCGAGACGGCCGCCGACGGCGTGCTGGTCTTCGAGAACGTCCCGCCCGGCGCCGACGCGGCGGAGTCGACGCTCGAGTTCGACCTCGTCAGCGGGTAGCGCCCGGCTCCGCGGCCCGGCACCGGCGGCGTCCGCGTGCGGCAGCCGCCATCCGCGTGGCCGCATCGCCCGATAACGCGACCATCGCTTCGTGGTACCGTCAGGCGCGTCGGGCAATCGGTGCCCGGCGGCACCGACGCAGCACGCCCGCTGGGGTGCTCGTCGCGGGCGCATCCGGGGTCGGGGGTTCGAG
>CAIQOY010000088.1 GCA_903873565.1 uncultured Actinomycetes bacterium | reverse complement strand
GCGCGAGGCCCATCGCGTCGGCGCGCACGGCGCGGGCCAGCTCGCGCTCGGCGCGCGTGACCGCCGCAACCCGTCCGCAGGCGATCGCGAACGCGCAGCCGCAGGCCACGAGCACGGGGCACAGCGCGAGCAGCTCGACGAGGGCCTGGCCGCGGCGCGCGCCGTCAGGGGCGTGGACGGCCTCGGCGGCGCGCTGCCAGGCGCCCGCGGACGCCCGCACCGTGGCCGCGACGAGCACCAGGAGCAGGAGGCACACCGCCACCGCCTCCACCCCGGCCTGGCCCCGGCGTCGCATGGCCCGATCCTGCCCGGGCGCGGGCGCCACGGGACCCGCCGGGGGCGCGCGCAGCCGCACGGGCCGCGCACGCGCCGCCTCCTAGTACCAGCCCTCCGTCTCGCGCCAGAGGCGCCACATCACGAACCCGCACGCGCCGATGATCGCGAAGAAGAGCAGCGCGGTCAGGAGCGTCCAGGAGATCAGGAACGACCCGACCACCACCAGCACGATGATCAGCCCGGCGCCGTAGAAGAGCAGCTTCTGGCTCCGGCTCAGCCAGCTCAGGCGGCTGCGGTTGTTGCGCCAGATCCGGTAGACGAAGTAGATCAGCGCGGCCAGGATCGCGATCCGGACGACGATCAGCAGGATCGCGACGACGGGGCCGGCGACGACCTGCAGCACGGTCAGGACGAGGGCCGCCGCCACGACGATCCCCCAGCTCAGCCACGGCTTCGACATGACGTCAGGGTACCCGCATCAGACGGCGCCGCTGGACAGGAAGGCCCGCACGGCGAGCGCGGAGGCCAGGAGCGCGGCGATCGAGAAGATCAGGATGTTGCGGCGGATGTCGTCGCGGCGCGCCGAGTAGGCGAACACCACGAGCGCGGCGGGCAAGAGGCCGTAGACGTAGTGCAGCTGCTCGGCGGCGCGCAGGTTCTGGCTGAGCAGGAGCAGGCCGATCAGGGCCTGCCCGATGATCACGGTCTGCGAGGCGGCGAGCACCTGCGCGTAGACGCGCCCGGTCGGCAGCCAGCGGCGCCAGATCGCGATGCCCCAGAGGCCCGCGACCAGGTTGATCGCGATCACAAGGACGCCGAGCCAGTAGTGGAGGGTGACCGTCACCTCGGGAAGTATGCGGGAGCCCCGCCGCGCGCCGCTAGCCGCCGAGGCTGAACTGCGCGAGGGTCTTCTGCGAGCGGAACACCGGCTTCGCCCCGGCGCCCCTCGCGACCGGCCAGTCGGGCGCCCGGTAGATCGCGACCCGCGCCCCCTCCGCGCAGTCGCCCGTCGACCCGCAGGTCAGGCGCCCGGACAGGCCCTGGTAGCCGCGCACCTGCAGCAGGGCGCGGCGCAGCTGCTCCCGGTCGATCGAGAGGGCGCCGCCCGGCTCCACGACCGCCGTGCGCCGGATCGCGTCGGCGATCAGGGCGAACCCGTCGAAGGCGTGCGCGTGGTAGACGCCGATCGGGTCGCCGCCCGTCTGGCGGCGGTACGCCGGGAGGTAGCCTTCGCGGTAGAAGGCGTCCTCCTCGAGGTAGGTGAAGTCGGGGCTCGAGGCGTAGATGCCGGCCGCGTCGGCGCCGAGCACCTGCAGGAACGCGGCCGTCTGGCACGCCTCGGACACGACGATG
>CAIQOY010000087.1 GCA_903873565.1 uncultured Actinomycetes bacterium | reverse complement strand
GGGGCGAGCGGGTGCACCGCGATGCCGAGGTCGGTGGCGCGCAGGCCCTCGTAGCCCATCGCGGCCATCACGAACGGCGCCACGCCGAGCGGCTCGGGGTCGATGCCGAGCGCGATCTGGGTCATCGTGGCGTTGCCGGCGAGGACGACCTCGTAGACCTCCTCGCGCGCCACCTCGCCGTGCTCGATCACCTCGTCGGCGAGCTCGGCGAGCGTCTCGTGGGCGAGGTCGCGCAGCTTGGCGAGCGCGTCGGGGTCCATCATCGTGGCGCTGATCCGGCTGATCACGTCGGCGCCGAACGGCTGCTGCTTGTTCAGCATGCTGCGGACGGCGACGGGGGTGCCCGTGTCGAGGTCGAGCAGGTTGGCGACGACGGTGGTGGTGCCGAGGTCGAAGGCGATCGCGTAGCGCCGGGCCGTGGTGTCGCCCGGCTCGACGCCGATCAGCTCGCCGTCCGCCACGACCGCGGTGACGTCCCACTGGGCGGCGCGCAGCGCGGGGCCGAGGGTCCGCAGGACGGCGATCGGCACGGTCAGCTCGAGGTCGTCCATCGCGTCCATCACGCGCTGCACGTCGGTGCGCTGGTCCGACAGGGTCGCCTCCTCGAGCTGGAGGTGGCGCTTGACGACCGCGGGGCGCAGGATCACCTGGCGGCCGACGCCGACCGTGGCCGCCTTGGGGCGGGTGACCAGCGGCGGCACGTCGACGTCGAGGTCGCCCTGGGTCTGGATCCGGCAGGCCAGCCGCCAGCCCTCGCGCAGCTCGTCGGGGGTGAAGGCGCGGCTGTCGAGCTTCGAGACCGGCACCTCGCCCTCGGTGATGCGGACGCGGCACTTCTTGCAGGTGCCGTGGCCGCCGCAGGTCGAGTCGATCGCGATGCCGTTCCAGGAGGCGGCGTCGAAGACGGTGACGCCGCCCGGCACCTTGACGTCGACGCCGCTCGGCTGGAAGCGCAGGCGGACGCGCGCGGGCGCCCCCGCGGGCGACTCCTCGTGCGTCTCCTCGGCCGCTCCCACCGCGTCCCTAGGCCTTCGCGGGCGGGCGGTAGTTGCCGATCCAGCCGATGCCGTACTCGTCCTTGCCGAGCAGGACGTCCGAGCCGCGCACCGCGGCCACGCACTCCTCGGAGCGGGCGTCCATGATCGCGCTGGTCATGCCGGCGCCGGCGGCCATCGCCAGGAAGGTCGAGTTGAGCGTGTGGCGCTTCGGCATGCCGAAGGAGGTGTTGGAGGCGCCGCAGGTGATGTTGAGGTCGAACTCCGAGCGGATCGCGTCGACCGTCTTGAAGAAGTGGTACGCCGACTGGGGCTCCGCGCCGACGGGCATGGCCAGCACGTCGATGACCATGTCCTCGAGGGGGATCTCCCACTTCCCGTGGACGATGTCGACGAGCCGCTTGCAGAACTCGAAGCGCTCCTCCCACAGCACGGGGATGCCCTCCTCGCCGTTGGTCAGGCAGATGATCGCCGCGCCGTGCTGCTTGACGAGGGGCAGGACGGCCTCGATGCGGTCCTCCTCGCAGGTGACCGAGTTGACCAGCGCCTTGCCCTGGTAGACGGCGAGGCCGGCCTCGAGCGCCTCGACCACGGACGAGTCGATGCAGATCGGCAGGTCCGTCTTCCCCTGCACGAGCTGGATCGACTGCGCGAGCAGCGCGGGCTCGTCAGCGAGCGGCACGCCCATGTTGACGTCGAGCACGTGGGCGCCGCCCGCGATCTGCTCGTCGACGTCGACCAGCACCTGGCTGAGGTCGCCGGCGCGCAGCTGCTCCTGGAAGGCGGTGCGCCCCGTGGGGTTGATGCGCTCGCCGATGATGCAGAACGGCTGGTCGCCGCCGATGGTGACCGTCTTAGACGCGGACGAGATCGTGGTCTGCACGAGTGGTGCTCCTCTCCGAGCGTGGGGGGATCCCGAGGTCGCGGCAGAGCCGCTCCATGGATCCGTCTTTTCTGAAATCGGTCAGGTGCAGGCCGCGCACGCCGGGCAGAGACAGCGCGTGGCGCGACTGCTCGAGGACCAGCCGGTAGGCCTCCTCGGCGGGGTCCTCGGCGTCCGCGACCCGGCTGATCGTCTCCGCGGGGACGGCGATGCCGGGCACGGCCGAGTCCATGAAGCGCAGGGGCCCCGCGCCCTTCA
Source organism: uncultured Actinomycetes bacterium (assembly GCA_903873565.1). GTDB lineage: Bacteria > Actinomycetota > Thermoleophilia > Gaiellales > F1-60-MAGs149 > F1-60-MAGs149. Next base: position 3,493 of record CAIQOY010000087.1, on the reverse strand, counting down.
CCGCGACCACCGTGGGGATGATCGCGCAGCGCTCCGTCCAGCCGCCCTCGTGCAGCGCGGCCACGAACGCCTCGAGGCGGTCGGGGTGGTAGCAGATCTGCAGCTGCAGGTAGCGGGCGCCGGCGAGGATCTTCTTGGCGGCGCGCTGGGCGCGGTAGTCGAGCGGGGGCGCGCCGGGGTTCTCGACGGCGCCGATCACCAGGGCGGGCGGGGTGCCCACCGACCGCCCCGACAGGTAGCGGCCCTCCTTGAGCGAGTTGGCGAGGCGGATCAGCTGCGGCCCGTCGAGGTCGAAGACGCGGCGCGCCTCCGACTCGTCGCCGGCGGTCACGTCGTCGCCGGTCAGGCAGCAGATGTTCTCGACGCCGTGGAGGGCGGCGCCCATGATGTCGGCCTGCTGGGCGATCCGGTTCTTGTCGCGGCAGACGACCTGCAGGATCGGCTCCACGCCGAGGCGCTGCATCGCGATCGCCATCGCCACGTTCGAGGCGTGGGCGTGCGCCGCCGTGTTGTCGGTGGCGTTCATCGCGTCGCACCAGGGCGCGAGCTCCGCGAGCTTGGCCTCGTAGTCGGCGAGGGTGCCGCCGTCGATCACGGGCGCCTCGCCCGTGATGATCAGGCCGCCCTGGTCGAGCAGCTCGCCGAGGCGCGACACGCTACGCCTCCGCCTTCTCGGCCTCGGCCTCGGGGGTCCAGCCCGGGGGCGTCTCCCGGTCGCGGCCGGACAGCAGGTTGCGCCACGAGGAGGTGCCCTTGAGGCGGTTGTCCACGGGCGGGCGCAGGTTGTTGAAGTGGTCGCGCCAGTCCTGCGGCATCAGGGGCAGGGTGCGCGAGCGCTCCTCGGCCTTGACCCAGACGCAGCGCATCTCCGGCTTGACCTCGCAGCGGCCGTCCTCGCGGACGCCGCCGCAGGGGCCGTTGCGCAGGGTCTTCGGGCACGTCATCGGGCAGGTCATGCCGGTGTCGTGCAGCACGCACTGGCCGCACATCCGGCAGTCCCAGATGGGCTTCTTGACCGCGTGCTCGACGAGGGAGACGAGACCCATGGGGCGCCTACGCGGTGGCCTTGGCGCGCTGCTTGGCGATCAGGTCCTTGGAGAGCTTGACCGCGGCGGAGGCGTCGGCGGCGTAGCCGTCGGCGGCGACCGCGTCCGCGTACTCCTGGGTGACCGGGGCGCCGCCGACGAGGACGATCACCTTGTCGCGCAGGCCGGCCTTCTCGAGGGCGTTGATGTTCGCCTTGAACATGGGCATCGTCGTGGTCAGGAAGGCGCTCATCCCGAGGATGTCGGGCTGGTGCTCCTCGACGGCCTCGACGAACTTCTCGGGGGCGACCTGGACGCCGAGGTCGATGACCTCGAAGCCCGCGCCCTCGAGCATGATGTTGACGAGGTTCTTGCCGATGTCGTGCACGTCGCCCTTGACGGTGCCCATCACGAACTTGCCGATGGTCTCCGTGCCGGTGGCGGCGAGCAGCGGGCGCAGCACCTCGAGGGCGCCGGCCATCGCCTTGCCGGCGATCAGCATCTCGGGGACGAACCAGTCGCCGCGCTCGAAGCGGGCGCCGACCTCCTCGAGCGCCGGGATCAGCGCGTCGAACAGGAGCTGGTCGGGCGTCAGCCCGTCCTCGAGCCCCTGGTTCGTGAGGTCGATGACCTCCGGGCCGTTGCCGACCATGGTCTCGTCGTACAGCTTCTGGAGCAGTTCCTCGTGGGTCATGCCGCACCCTCCTCAAGGCGTTGGCTGGTGATCCGGGTTTCGAGCTCGGCCGCGGTGCGGACGAGCAGCTCTCCGATGGACTGGTGGCGGTCGGGGGTCAGGCGCACGCTCGGGCCGCTGATCGCGACGGCCGCGATCACGCGGCGGTCGCGCCCGCGGACGGGGGCGCCGATGGCGATCAGGCCGGGCTCGATCTCCTCGATGGAGAGGCCGTAGCCGCGCTGGCGGGTGACCTCGAGCTCGCGCACGAGGTCGGCGCGGACGGTCTTCGTGCGCGGGGTCAGCGCCTCGAGCGGGCCCTGGGGGAGGGGCATCGCCCCGAAGGCGAGCATCGACTTGCCGGCGGCGGAGGCGTGGTACGGGACGGCGCGGCCCATCCAGTTGAGCGAGCCGAGGATGTAGGCGCCGTCGGCCTGTGCGACCTGCTCGATGCCGCGCGCGGTGGCGATCGAGAGGGTGGCCGTCTCGCCGGTCACCGTGGCGATCGCCTCGAGCAGGTCCTGGGCGAGGTCGGCGAGCGAGGGGTCGAGGCGGCTGCGCCGGGCGTAGGCGTCGATCTCGGGGCCCGGCAGGAGCGCGCCCGTGTCGGGGTCGCGCTGGACGAGGCCGTGGCGCTCGAGCGCCCCGATCAGGCGCGAGGTGGTGCTCTTCGGGAGGTTGGCCGCCTCGCTCAGCCCGCCCACCGTGAGGCGGTCGCCGCCCTCGAGGACGAGGGTCAACAGGCGCGCCGCGCGGTCGATGGCCTGCGTGCCGGTGGGTGGGGCGATGGTGTCCATAGTGTGGAACTTGCGTTTCGGATCGTGAGTGTAGGATGATCCCCCTGCCGTCGTCAAGAGCACCCCGCCGATCACTCGGAGGTCCGTCAATGTTCGTCAACACCGCCCCGCGCTACGAGATCCTCTCCGAGGACGCGATGGAGACCCTGGACCGCGGCTGGCGGCGGATCGTCTCCGAGATCGGCGTCGAGTTCGCGAGCCCCTGGGCGACCGAGCTGCTCGCCGCCGAGGGCCAGTCCGTCGACGGCATCCGCGTCCGCTTCGACCCCGACTGGGTGATGGCCCAGGTCGCCAAGGCGCCCGCCGAGTTCACCGTCCACGCGCGCAACCCCGCGCACGACGTGGTGATCGGCGGCGACCACATGGTCTTCGCCGGCGTCTACGGCCCGCCCTTCGCCCGCCGCGGCGACGTCCGCAAGGAGGGCACGCTCGAGGACTTCGGCAACTTCGCGAAGCTCTGCCAGGCGTTCCCCGAGATGGACTCCGCGGGCGGCGTGATCATCGAGCCGAACGACGCCCCGCTCGACTCGCGCCACCTCGACATGTCGTACGCGCTGCAGACCCTGACCGACAAGGTCTACATGGGCAACGTCGTGCGCGAGTCGAACGCCGAGGACTACCTGAACATGGCCGGCATCGTCTTCGGCGGGCGCGAGCAGCTCGAGGACAAGCCCGTGATGATCTCGCTCCTCAACTGCAACTCGCCCCTGCACTGGGACGACCGCATGCTCGACTCGATGCGGGTCTACGCGCAGGCCAACCAGCCCGTGCTCCTGACCCCCTTCCTGATCATGGGCGCGATGTCGCCGGTGGCCATCCCGGCCGCCCTCGCCCAGCTGATGGCCGAGGCCTTCACCTGCATCGCGCTGGCCCAGCTCCTCCGCCCCGGCTGCCCGGTCATCCTCGGCTCGTTCCTGACGAACGCCAACATGCAGTCCGGCTCGACCTGCATGGGCACCCCCGAGTCGGCGCTCGGCCTGTTCGCGATCGGCCAGATC
>CAIQOY010000086.1 GCA_903873565.1 uncultured Actinomycetes bacterium | reverse complement strand
CGTGTCGGCGTAGAGCTGGCGGATGTGGTCGAAGACGCCCGTGTAGGTGGCCGGGTTCGAGCGCGGCGTGCGCCCGATCGGCGACTGGTCGATCGCGATCACCTTGTCGAAGTGCTCGAGGCCCTCGATCGCCTCGTGGCGGCCGGCCCGCACGCGCGCGCCCGAGAGGTGCTGCTGCATGGCGCGCAGGACGACGTCGTTGACCAGCGTCGACTTGCCGGACCCCGACACGCCCGTGACCGCCACGAGCCGCCCGACGGGGATCTCGACGTCGATCCCGCGCAGGTTGTGCTCGGCGGCGCCGCGCACGGACAGGGCGCCGTCGGCCGGCCCGCGGCGCTCCGGCACGCGGATCGCGCGCCGGCCCGACAGGAACTGCCCGGTCACGGAGTCCTTGCTCTTCATCACCTGCTTCGGCGTGCCGGCCGCCACCACGCGGCCGCCGTGCTCACCGGCGCCCGGCCCCATGTCCACCAGCCAATCGGCGGCGCGCATGGTGTCCTCGTCGTGCTCGACGACGATCACGGTGTTGCCGAGGTCGCGCAGCCGGGTCAGGGTCTCGAGCAGCCGGTGGTTGTCGCGCTGGTGCAGGCCGATCGAGGGCTCGTCGAGGATGTACAGGACGCCGACCAGGCTGGAGCCGATCTGCGTGGCGAGCCGGATCCGCTGGGCCTCGCCGCCCGACAGGGTCGAGGCGGCGCGGTTGAGGGACAGGTAGCCGACGCCGACGTCCTGCAGGAACGTCAGCCGCTCGACGATCTCGCGCAGGATGCGCTCCGCGATCAGGGCCTCGGTCTCGGACAGGTCGAGCGTCGTCGCCCAGCGCACCGCCTGCTCGACCGACTGGTCGGTGGCCTGATGGATCGAGAGGCCGCCGACCGTGACGGCGAGGCTCTCGGGCTTCAGGCGCGCGCCGTGGCACTCCGGACAGGGGCGCAGCGTCATCCACTCCTCGATCTTGTCCTTCTGCAGCTGCGACTCCGTCTCGTCGTAACGCCGCTTGAGGCTCTTGAGGAGGCCCTCCCAGGCGACCGCGTAGGCGCGCTTGCGCCCGTAGCGGTTGCGGTACGAGACCATCACCCGCTCGCCGTCGGTGCCCTCGAGGAAGAGCGCCCGCTGCGCGTCCGTCAGCTCGCCCCAGGGCGTGTCGAGGTCGACGTCGAAGCGCTCGGCGATCGCCACGATCAGCGACTCGAAGAAGTTGGTGCCGGCCACGTTCCAGGGCTGCAGCGCGCCGCCCGACAGGGTCTGGTCGGGGTCGGGCTGCACGAGGTCGGGGTCCAGCTCGGGCAGCGCCCCGAGGCCATGGCAGTGGGAGCAGGCGCCGTGCGGCGAGTTGAACGAGAACACCCGCGGCGCGAGCTCCGCGAGCGACACGCCGTGGTCAGGGCAGGCGAAGCGCTCGGAGAAGGTCATCGTCTCGCCGTCCACCACCGCGATGTCGACGAGGCCGTCGGCGAGCTGCAGGGCGGTCTCCACCGAGTCGGTCAGCCGCCGGCGCAGGTCGTCCTTCAGCACGAGGCGGTCGACGACCACCGACAGGTCGTGCTTGAACTTCTTGTCGAGGACGATCTCGTCCTCGAGCAGCAGGGTCTCCCCGTCGACCTTGACGCGCGTGAAGCCCTCGCCGCGCAGGCGCTCGAGCACGTCCTTGAACTCGCCCTTGCGCCCGCGCACGATCGGCGCGTCGACGGTGAACTTGGCCTCCGCGGGCAGGCGCAGGACCTGGTCGACGATCTGCTCCGCGCTCTGACCGGTGATCGCCCGGCCGCAGGTCGGGCAGTGCGGGTGCCCGACGCGCGCGAACAGGAGGCGCAGGTAGTCGTAGATCTCCGTGACCGTGCCGACGGTGGAGCGCGGGTTGCGCGACGTGGTCTTCTGGTCGATCGAGATCGCCGGGGAGAGCCCCTCGATCCCGTCGACGTCGGGCTTCTCCATCTGCCCGAGGAACTGGCGCGCGTACGCGGACAGCGACTCGACGTAGCGGCGCTGCCCCTCCGCGTAGAGCGTGTCGAAGGCGAGGCTCGACTTGCCCGAGCCGGACAGGCCCGTGATGCAGATCAGCCGGTTGCGCGGCAGCTCGACCGTGATGTCGCGCAGGTTGTGCTCGCGCGCCCCGCGGATCGTGATCGACTGGTCGACGGGCATCCGACCAGCCTAATCGCACGCGCGGCGCCCGCGGCGGTCAGGAGGCGAGCCGGAAGGGCGGGTAGCGGTCGGTGGTGAGCAGGATCGCGTAGCAGTAGACCCGCGCGGTCCAGCGCAGGTAGCCGACGATGAAGTCGTGGATGCCGCGCGGGCAGCGCCCGCTGAAGAGGATGGCGAACCAGGCGATGACCACCGCCACGAGGACGCCGATCGAGAGCACGCCCAGCACGATGTAGTGCGGGACGGCCAAGAGCCACTTGACGAGCGGCAGGCCGCGCGAGAGCTCGGCCTTGGCGTCGGGGTACGGGACGCGCAGGTCGAGCGCCTGGCGGTCCTCGGTCGAGGGGTACTCGTCGCGCAGGAGCAGCAGGTACATGCTGACCCGGTTGAGGAAGGCGAGGAGCTGCACGTTGAAGTCGAACCACCAGCGCGGGTAGCGGTGGCGGAACAGGAGCAGGAGCAGGGTCGGCAGGAACACGAACCCGCCGGCCAGGGACGCGGCGTTGGCCGCCGAGAGGTCGGTCGAGGTCTGCTGCGTGAGCATGCCGAGCAGGATCAGCACCGGGACCGCGAGGATCAGCCGGAAGAACGCGGTCGCCCGGTTGCGCGGCTGGTCGGGGTAGCGGACGTCGAGGTCGACGGGATAGGGCGCCGGGCCGCTCGGGGCCGCCGGCGCCGCGGGGCTGGCGGGCGGTGTGCTCATGGCCCGATTGTGCCAGCGCGGGGTCCCGGGCGTCCGCGGCGGGCTACGCTGCCGGGGTCCCCAGCGAGGAGGAACCGTGAAGCAGGAGAAGCTGCACCCCGAGGGCGCCCCGCCGCCCAGCGCCCCGTACACCCCCGTGATCAAGGTCGGCGAGACCGTCTGGGTCTCCGGGAACGTCCCCTACGGCCCCGACGGCCAGATCCACGGCGACGACGTCGCCGCGCAGACCGAGGTCGTGTTCGACAACCTCGAGGCATCGCTCAAGGCCGCCGGCGCGACCCTGGCCGACGTGGTCAAGGTGACCGCGCACCTGCAGGACCTGCACGGCGACTTCGCCGCCTACAACGAGGTCTACGCGCGCCGCTTCGGCGACCACCGCCCCTGCCGGACCACCGTCGGCTCGACCCTCGGCGGCTTCCTGGTCGAGATCGACTGCATCGCCGTCGTCGGGTCCGGAGCGTAACCTCCGGCGCATGAAGATCTCCACGAAGACCCCCCTGCTGCTCCTGCTCCTTCTGATCGCCGCGCTCGGCGTCGCCGCCTGCGGCTCCGACGACTCGGCCGACAGCTCCGTCGCCGGCGGCGGCGAGGTCGGCGGCGGCGAGGCCGTCTGCGACCAGGCCACCTTCGACGCCTGGGTCAAGGCCTACGGCGAGAGCGAGGGCACCCCGGCGACGCTGCCCGCCGACGAGTTCCAGTGCGCGGACGGCTGGGCGGTGCTGTTCCCGAACGTCGGCGACGCCGGCTCGGAGTTCACCGAGACCGTGGTCGTCCAGGCCGAGGGCGGCATCTGGGCGCTGATGGACCGCGAGATGGCCTGCGGCACCGACGAGGCCTCGGCCGAGGTGCCGGCCGCGCTCTACCAGGCCGCCTGCCAGACCAACTGAGCTGATGGCCGCCGGGGCTCCGGCCCCGGCGGCCTACAGCGCAGCGAGCTCGCCGCGCACGCCCTTCAGCTCGTCGCGCAGGCGCGCGGCCTCCTCGAAGCGGAGCTCCTCGGCGGCGAGGAACATCGCCTCCTCCAGCTCGACAGAGAGCCGCTCCAGCTCGGAGCGCCCCATCCCCTCCTGCTTGGCGCGGCGGCCGCGCTTCGACGACGGCACGGTGGGCGCCTCGAGGGACAGGAACTCGGCGATGTCCGAGACGCCCTTGCTGATCGTGGTCGGCGTGATGCCGTGCTCCTCGTTGTAGGCCAGCTGCCGCTCGCGGCGGCGCTGGGTCTCGGCCACCGCGCCCCTGATCGCGTCGGTCTCGCGGTCGCCGTACATGATCACGCGGCCGTTGACGTTGCGGGCGGCGCGGCCGATCGTCTGGATCAGGGCGGTCTGGCCGCGCAGGAAGCCCTCCTTGTCGGCGTCGAGAATGGCCACGAGGGACACCTCGGGCAGGTCGAGGCCCTCGCGCAGGAGGTTGACCCCGACGAGGACGTCGTACTCGCCGAGCCGCAGGTCGCGGATGATCTGGATCCGCTCGAGCGTGTCGATCTCGGAGTGCAGGTAGCGCGTCTTGACGCCGCTCTCCAGCAGGTAGTCGGTGAGGTCCTCCGCCATCTTCTTCGTGAGGGTGGTGACCAGCACGCGCTCGCCCGCCTGCTCGCGCCGGCGGATCTCGCCGAGCAGGTCGTCGATCTGCCCCTCCGTCGGCCGCAGCTCGACCTCGGGGTCGATCAGGCCGGTCGGCCGGATGATCTGCTCGACCACGCGCTGGCTCTCCCGCAGCTCGAAGGCGCCCGGCGTCGCGGACACGAGCACGGCCTGGCCGATCTTGCCCAGGAACTCGTCGAACTGGAGCGGGCGGTTGTCGAGCGCCGACGGCAGCCGGAACCCGTGCTCGATCAGCTGCAGCTTGCGCGAGCGGTCGCCCTCGAACATCCCGCCGATCTGCGGGATCGTCTGGTGGGACTCGTCGACGAAGAGCAGGAAGTCGCCGGGGAAGTAGTCGATCAGCGTGAACGGCGACGAGCCGGGCGGGCGGCCCTCGAAGATGCGGGAGTAGTTCTCGACGCCGTTGCAGTAGCCCATCTCGCGGAGCATCTCGACGTCGTACTCGGTGCGCTGGCGGATGCGGTGCGCCTCGAGCGGCTTGCCGTCCACCTCGAAGCGATGCGCGCACTCCGCCATCTCGGCGAGGATCTCCTGCGTCGCCCGCTCGATGGTGACGGGGTCCGTGACGTAGTGGGTGGCCGGGTAGACCACGAGCTCCGTCGGCTTGCCCAGCACCTCGCCGGTGAGCGGGTCGTAGTGCGTGATCGACTCGACCTCGTCCCCGAACAGGCTGATCCGGTACGCCGACTCCATATAGGCCGGCTGCAGCTCGATCACGTCGCCCTTGGCCCGGAAGGCGCCGCGCCCGAGCGCCGTGTCGTTGCGGCGGTACTGGATGTCGACGAGGGCCCGCAGGACCGTGTCGCGACCCCCGGTGTCCTCCCCCACCTTGAGGATCACGAGCCGCTCCTGGTACTCGTCCGGCGAGCCGAGGCCGTAGATGCACGAGACGGAGGCGACGATGATCACGTCGCGTCGGGTCAGGAGCGAGGCCGTGGCCGCGTGGCGCAGGCGGTCGATGTCGTCGTTGACGACCGCGTCCTTCTCGATGTAGGTGTCGGTCTGGGCGATGTACGCCTCGGGCTGGTAGTAGTCGTAGTACGAGACGAAGTACTCGACCGCGTTGTCGGGGAAGAACTCCCGGAACTCGTTGCAGAGCTGCGCCGCCAGCGTCTTGTTGTGCGCGATCACCAGCGCCGGCCGCTGCAGGCGCTCGATCGTGTACGCCATCGTCGCGGTCTTGCCCGTGCCCGTCGCGCCGAGCAGGGTGACGAAGCGCTCGCCGCCCTCGACGCCCTCGACGATCCCCTCGATCGCGCGCGGCTGGTCGCCGGTGGGCTGGAACGCACCCGCGAAGCGGAACGGCGGCATGCGCGTAGCGTGCCACACCGCCGCGGGGCGGTCACACGTCGCGCGCGAACAGCTCGTCGGCCGTCTCGCGCCGGGTGATCTCCCGGGCGGCTCCGCCGTCGACGAGCACGGCCGCCGGGCGGCCGAAGAGGTTGTAGGTGTGCGCCATCGTCTGGTGGTAGGCGCCCGTGGCGGGCACCGCGATCACGTCGCCGACCGCGGGGTCGGCGAGCGGGACATCCTCGGCGAGCACGTCCGTCGACTCGCAGTGGCGCCCGGCGATGCGGTAGCGCCCCGTCGCCTCGGCGGTCGGGCGATCGGCGAGGACCGGCGCGTAGTCGGCGCCGTAGAGCCCGACCCGCAGGTTGTCGCCCATGCCGCCGTCGACGGCGACCCAGGTCGACCCGTCGCCCGCGGTCTTGACCCCGACCACGCGGTACAGCGTCACGCCGGCGGTGCCGACGATCGAGCGGCCCGGCTCGACCACGATCTCGGGCACCGCGAGCCCCTCGTCGGCGCAGACCGTGGCGATCGCCTCGACCAGCGCCCGCGTGTGCGCGCCCGGGTCGGGCTGCGGCTGGTCCGGGGTGTAGCGGATGCCGAGGCCGCCGCCGACGTCGAGGACCTCGAGCGGGATGCCCTCCGCCTTGGCGAACGCGGGCAGCCAGCGCGCGGCGGCCACGAGCGGCTCCGGGTCCAGCACCTGCGAGCCGAGGTGCACGTGCAGGCCGCGTCCGACGAGGCCCGCGGGCAGGTCGCGCAGGAGCGCGGCGCCGGCCTCCGGCGTGACGCCGAACTTGGAGCCGTGGTGGCCGGTCGCGATGTGCCGGTGGGTGTCGACGTCGATCCCCGGCGCGATCCGGACGAGCACGTCCTGGCTGCGCCCGGCCGCGCGGCAGAGGGCCGCCAGGCGCTGCGCCTCGTCGCGCCCGTCGAGCACGACGAGGCCCGCCCCCGCGTCGAGGGCGGCGCGCAGGTCGGCATCGGACTTGGCGTTGCCGTGGATCACCAGCGACGCCCCGTCGAACCCGGCGCGTCGGGCCGCCTCGATCTCCCCCGCGGAGGCGCAGTCCGCACCGAGGCCGGCCGCGCGGATCAGGCGCAGGAGCGCGAGCGCGGACTGGGCCTTGAGAGCGAAGGCCGCCCGGCCGCCGCCCGGCGCGTCCCGCAGCGCGGCGGCGACCGCCTCGGCCCGGCTGCGGACCGACGCGGCGTCGTAGACGTAGAGCGGGGTCCCGTGCTCTGCCGCCAGCGCGGACAGGGCGATCCCGTCGAGCCGGATCCCGTCGGCCTCGAGGCGGGCCGAATCGGGGAACGGCAGGAGCGCGTCCGGCCGCTCGCTCACGGCGCGGGCTCGGGCAGGGAGCGGGACTCGGCGACGAGCTCCCGCAGCCGCGCGAGCTGGTCGGCAACGGCGCCCGGCATGCCCGGGCCCGTGCGGGCCGCGATCGCCTCCTCGGGGGTGGGCGCGTCGAAGCGCTCGCCCGCCGCGATGCGCCCGGCGACCTCGGCGTGGGCGTCCCGGAAGGGCATCCCGCCGCGGACGAGGCCCTCGGCCACGTCCGTGGCCACCGTCGTGCCGTCGGCGGCCGCCGCGCGCATGCGCTCGCGGTCGACGGCGAGCCCGGCGTAGGCGAGCTCGAGCAGGCGCAGGACGCCGAGGGCCGCGTCGACCTGCTCGAAGACCGCCTGCTTGTCCTCCTGCAGGTCGCGGTTGTAGGCCAGGGGCAGGCCCTTGAGGACGGCGAGCAGGCCGGTCAGGCGGCCGATCGCCGTGCCGGCCCGGCCGCGGGCGAGCTCGCCGACGTCCGGGTTCTTCTTCTGGGGCATCATGCTCGAGCCCGTGGCGACGTCGTCGGGGAGCGCGGCCCAGGCCACCTCCTGCGAGGTCCAGAGCACGAGCTCCTCGCCCAGCCGCGAGCAGTGCACGAGGCAGAGCGCGCAGGCGTAGGCCAGGTCGGCCGCGAAGTCCCGGTCGGCGACCGCGTCGAGGCTGTTGGCAAAGCTGCCCGCCATCCCGAGGTCGGCGGCCACGGCGACCGGGTCGAGCGGCAGGCTCGAGCCCGCGAGCGCGCCGGCTCCGAGCGGCGAGACGTCGGCCGCGGCCTGCGCCGCGCGCAGGCGCTGCACGTCGCGCTGGAGCGCGAAGCCGTGGGCGGCCAGGTGGTGCGCGAGGGGCACCGGCTGGGCGCGCTGGAGGTGCGTGAAGCCGGGCAGCACCGCGTCGCCGTCGCGCTCGGCCAGCGCGAGGAGCGCGGTCTGGAGGTCGGCCACGGCCTGGATCACGCGCCAGGCGTGGGCACGACACCAGAGCCGGAACGCGGTGGCGACCTGGTCGTTGCGCGAGCGGCCGGCGTGGACGCGCCGCCCGGTGTCGCCGAGGGCGGCGACGAGCTGGCGCTCGATCAGCGAGTGCACGTCCTCATCGGCCGCGCCGTCGTCGATCGCCACGTCGTCGAGCGCCGCCACGATCGCGTCGGCCTCGGCGGCGGGGATGATCCCCTGCCGTCCGAGCATCCGCACGTGG
>CAIQOY010000085.1 GCA_903873565.1 uncultured Actinomycetes bacterium | reverse complement strand
GGTACTGCTCGTCCGTGCCGACGGCGATCACGATGTGCGCCCCGCGCGTCGGGAACGTCTCGTAGGGCACGATCGAGGGGTGCGCGTTGCCGAGCCGCTCGGGCTCGATGCCGGCCACGGAGGCCTCGGTGCCGCGGTTGGCGAGCCAGGCCAGCTGCGCGTCGTACAGGGAGACGCGCACGTGGCGGCCCGGCTGCCCCCGCTCGACGTCGAGCAGCGCGGCGAGGACGCCGCTGGCCGCGAACATGCCCGAGGTGATGTCGGCGATCGCCACGCCGACCTTCATGGGCGCGCCGTCCTCCGCGCCCGTGATGCTCATGATCCCGCCCTCGGCCTGGATCGCGAAGTCGAACCCGGGCAGGGCGGCCTCGGCGCTGTCGGCCGGGTAGCCGGAGATCGAGCAGTAGACGAGGCCCGGATTGCCGGCGCGGAGCGCCTCGAAGCCGAGCCCCATGCGCTCCGCGCCGCCGGGGATGAAGTTCTCGATCACGACCTGGCAGGTGCCCGCCAGCCGCCGGGCGATCGCGAGCCCGTCGGGGTCGCGCAGGTCGATGGCGATCGAGCGCTTGCCGCGGTTCGCGGCCATGTAGTAGGTGGCCTCGCCGCCGGCCCAGGGCGGGCCCCAGGCGCGCGTGATGTCGCCGCCGTCGGGGCGCTCGACCTTGATCACGTCGGCGCCGAGGTCGGCGAGCATCATCGCGCAGTACGGGCCGGCGAGGACCCGCGAGAGGTCGAGGACGCGGACGCCCCGCAGGGGACCCGAGGTCGGGGGCGCGGCCGGCATCGTCAGCCGATGGCGCCGAGCAGGAGGTCGAGGTGCTCGGCCGGCTTGACCTTCGGCAGCACCGCCTCGATGCGGCCGTCGGGGCCGATCACGAACGTGGTGCGCTCGACGCCCATGTACTTCTTGCCGTACATCGACTTCTCTACCCAGACCCCGTAGGCCTCGGCCACCGCGTGCCCCTCGTCGGCGAGCAGGCCGAAGGGCAGCGAGAACTTGGCCCGGAACTTCGCGTGGCTGTCGGGCGGGTCGGGGGAGATCCCGTAGACCACGCCGTCGAACCCGGCCAGCCGCTCCCAGCCGTCGCGCAGGCCGCAGGCCTGGGTCGTGCAGCCCGGCGTGTCGTCCTTGGGGTAGAAGTAGAGGACCACCCGCCGTCCGGCGAGGTCGGCCAGGGCGACGCGCTGGCCCGCGTCGTCGGCCAGGTCGAAGGCGGGGGCGGGATCGCCGACGGAGAGCGCCATGTCGGTAGTCTACGGCCGATCGCCGCCGTGACCAGCCCGCGCCCACTCCGCGCCGCCCTCGCCGTGATGCTCGCGGCTGCGCTGGCGGCGGGCTGCGCGGGCGGCGAGGAGGAGCCCTCCGGGAGCCTGCGCGTGAGCGGCTCGACGACGCTCCTGCCGATGGTGTCCGCGATCGCGGGCACGTACGCCGCGGCCAACCCCCTCGTCGACCTCGACGTGCGGATGACCGGGACCGCCGACGGCTTCGCGCTCTTCTGCGACGGCATGGTCGACGTCACGGGCGCCTCCCGGGAGATGACGGCGCGCGAGCGCGAGACCTGCACGGCCTCCGGCGTGCAGTTCCTGCGCCTGACCGTCGCCCACGACGCCGTCGTCCTCTTCACGACCGGCGAGCTGACCGAGCCGCAGTGCCTGACCCGCGAGCAGATCTACGCGCTGCTCGGCCCGGAGTCGGCGGGCGTCGACGACTGGAGCGCCGCGGGGGACGTGATCCCCGGGGCGGCCGCGGGGCTGCCGGCGGGCGCGTTCCTGGCCGTCGGGCCCGGGGCCGGGTCCGGCACGCGCCAGCTGCTGCTCGACCTCGCGATTGAGCCGGTCGCCGAGGAGCGGGGGCGTGACGCGGCGCTGCGCGGCGACTACGCCGCGCAGGACAGCGAGCAGCTCATCGTGGACCGGCTCGCCAGCAGCGGCACCGGGCTCGGCTTCGCCGGGCTGGCGACGGCCTCGCAGTGGGGCTCGCGCGTGCGGGTGCTGCCGGTGGACGGCGGCGAGGGCTGCGTGGCCCCGGACCTCGAGGCCATCCGCGACGGCGCCTACCCGCTCGGCCGCCTGCTGTACCTGTACGTCAACGTCGAGGAGGCGCGTCGCGACCCCGCGCTCCGCGCCCTCGTCGATGCCGTGCTCGCGGACGCCGGCCTGGCCACCGCGGCGGCGGTGGGCGGCGTGGCTCTGAGCGGGGCCGACGCGGATGCGCAGCGCGCGGCGTGGCGGCGCTCCGTGGACGGGGGCGACGGCGCGTGAGCTGGCTCTCGTCGCTGCCGGGGATGGCGATCCTCGCCCTCTGCGTCGGCGGATCGATCGTCTTCGCCCTGACGGTGGTGGCTGTCGGCGCCCGCGCGTTCCCCACCGACCGCCGCGAGGGCATCGGCATCACCGCCGCCGCCTACATGACCGTGCTCGGCAGCCTGTTCGCGATCCTGACCGGCTTTCTGATCAACACGGAGTACGGCACCCTCCGCCAGGCCCAGACGCTGGTCGGCGCCGAGATGGCCGCCGCCAGCCAGGTCGCCTACGGCGCGGCGGGCCTGCCCCCGATCGACGCGGCGCTCGTGCAGGCCGCGCTCGTCGAGCAGCTGGACGCGATCGCCGAGCGGGAGTGGCCGCATCTGGCCCGCTCCCCGGATCGGCCCTCGCCCGCCGCCGATGAGGTCTCGGTCCTCTCGCAGGACGTCTTCAGCTTCGGCGGCCGCGCCTACGCGCCGCCCGGCGCCGCGGACGGGATGCAGAGCGCGCTGGCGACGATGAACGAGGCCCGCCGGCAGCGGATCGTGGTCGCCAACCAGGTGCTGCCCGCGCCGCTCTTCGCGCTCAGCGTGGTCACGGGCGCCGCCCTGATCCTCGGCGCGCTGCTCGTCGCCCTGCGCTCCGGGCCGCGCTTCGCGCTCGTCGCGGCCGGGATCGTGCTCGTGGTCGGGCTCGACCTGGCGGCGATCCTCGCCATCAGCGCGCCGTTCGACGGGCCCTTCGCGGTCTCGACCGCGCCGATCCTGCAGCTGGCCGAGGAGATACGCAGCGGCGGCTACGCGCCGTGGGTGGTGGCGCCGTGAGGGGACGCCTCCTCGCTGTGCTGGCCGTCGCCGGGGCGCTCGCGCTCGCGGGCTGCGGCGGGTCGGAGCCCGACGCCGCCTCGAGCGCCGGATCGTGCCCGGCGTCGGGGCCGACCTGCGTGCGGGTCGGCGTGGGGCAGCCGATCTACCTCGGCGAGCTGCTCAACCTGACCACGGAGTCCGGGACGGACGTCCAGCAGAGCCTGCGGCTCGCGGTCGACTACCTCGACGGCGTCTTCGACGGCGCCCCCGGCCAGCTGCTCGGCCACGACGTGGAGGTGCTGTCGCAGGAGGACGAGTGCAGCGCCGTCGGCGGCCGCACGGGCGCTCGACGGCTCCTGCAGGAGCCGTCGCTCGTCGCCGTGGTGGGCACCACCTGCTCGACCGCCGCGCTCGGCGCGGCCGACGCGGTCCTCGCGGAGGCCAACGTGCTGATGGTCTCGCCGTCCAACACCGCTCCGTCCCTGACCGACCCCGAGCAGCGCCGGCGCACCTACTTCCGGGTGTCGCCGAACGACGCCCTGCAGGCCTCGGCGGTCGCCGACTTCGCCTACGTCCGGGAGGGCTGGCGCAGCGCGGTCACGGTGCACGCCCAGGGCGACGTCTACTCGGAGCAGCTGGCCGGGGCCTTCGGCGAGTCGCTGACGCAGCTCGGCGGCGAGCTGCTCGCCGACCTCCCGGTCGGGCCCGCGTCGCCCGCGGCCGCCGTCGCGCGGCAGGTCGCCGCCCTCGGGCCGGACGTGGTCCTGATCACCGCCTTCTCGCCCGAGTGCGAGCAGGCCGCCGCGGCCATCCGCGCCGTGCCCGCCCTGCGGCGGCTGCCCATCGTCGTGTCCGAGGCGTGCCAGACGGCCGCGTTCCTGCAGGTGCTCGGCGCCGACGCGGCCGGCATCTACGCCTCGAGCCCCGACTTCACCTACCTCGAGGAGGACGCCTTCTACCGCGACGGCTACCTCCCGGCGTACCGCCGCCAGACGGGCGGCGACCCGATCGGCGTCTACCACGCCCACGCCTTCGACGGGTTCGCGCTGATCGCCGACGCGATCCGGCGCACCGCGGTCGTGGAGCCGGGCGGCGCGCTCTCGATCGACCGGGAGCAGCTGCGCCGCGCCCTGCTGCAGGTCCGCGGCTACCAGGGCCTGTCCGGGCGCCTGACCTGCGGGTCGACGGGCGACTGCGCGGAGGGGGCGCGGGTCGCGATC
>CAIQOY010000084.1 GCA_903873565.1 uncultured Actinomycetes bacterium | reverse complement strand
GTCGTCGCCCGTGCGCGCCACGTGCGCGGCCAGCTCGGCGGCGCTGGGCACGACGCGCTCGGCGGCCCGCGCCGGCACCTCGGCCGCGGCGGCGGCCACGAAGTCGCAGTTGGGGCGCTGGCGGGTGTGGCCGATCGAGGTCACCACGGGCACGTCGAGGGCGGCGATCGCCCGGCACAGGCGCTCGTCGGAGAAGGGCAGGAGGTCCTCGACGGAGCCGCCGCCGCGGGCCAGCACGATCACGTCGACCTCCGGCTCGGAGGCGAGGCGCCCGAGCGCGTCGATCAGGGAGTTGACCGCCTCGACGCCCTGGACGAGGGCGTGCGCCACGCTGATCCGGACGGGCGGGAAGCGGTCGGCGAGGGCCCGCACGACGTCCGCCTCGGCGTCGGAGGCGCGGCCGGTGACGAGGCCGACGCGGCGGGGGAAGGCGGGCAGCGGCGGCTTGCGGTCGGGGTCGGTGAGGCCGTCGGCGACGAGCCGCGCGAGCGACTCCTGGACCCGGCGCAGGAGCTCGCCCTCGCCGGCCGCGCGGATCGCGTCGACCTCGAGCGAGACCGTGCCGCGCGGCGCGTAGACGCGGATCCGCCGGTAGCGGGCCTGGATCAGCTGGCCCTGGCGGGGCAGCTCGCCGAGGGCCTCGACGGTCGAGCGCCAGATCACGCAGCCGACGCGCGCCTCGCCGTCCGAGAGGTCCAGGTAGACGTGGCCCGACGCGGCGCGCGTGATCTGCTGGACCTCGCCCTCCACGACCCCGCCGCCGAGCTCGCCGAGCGCGGACTCGACGCGGCGCCAGATGGCGCTCGGCGACTCGGCGACCAGCTGGGACGCCGCGTCGCCCGCCAACGGCTAGGAGACCTCCTCGACCGCCTCGGCGATCGTGGACGCCTCCGGCACGCCGCCGGAGAGGATCTTCTCGCCGCCCGGCCCGCTGATCAGGAACGAGGGGGTGCCGCCGAAGTTGTTCTGGGCGGCGATCACCTGGACGTCCTGGATCAGGGGCGTCCACAGGGCGTCGTCCTGGCGCGCGGCCTGGAAGGCCGCGAGGTCGAGGCCGAGCGCCTTCGCGACGCCGTCCACGTAGGCGTCGGTCGCGTAGTCGCGCGACTCGTCCTGCTGGTTGAGGTACCAGAGGTCCTGGTACTCGAACAGCTTGTTCTGCTGCTGGGCGGCGATGGCGGCCTGCGCGGCCAGCACCGAGTCGGTGCCGAGGATCGGCCAGACCCGGAACTCGTACTTGGCCTTGCCGGTGCGCACCAGCTCGTCGATCACGGTCGGCATGTAGTCCGTCGCGAACAGCTTGCAGGCGGGGCAGCGCAGGTCCGCGAACTCGGTGATGGTGACGGGCGCGTTCGGGTCGCCGAGGACGGCGCCCTCCTGCGGGATGTCCGCGAAGCGCTGCTCGACCTCCGCGACGCCGACCAGCTTGCCGGCCTCGACCTCGGCGGCGTCCGCGCCGCCCGTCCCGCCCTCGCCGGAGCGCTGCGACAGGAAGATCAGGGCGCCGGCGACGACGATGGCGACGGCCCCGGCCGCGATCAGCGTGATCCAGAGCCCGCGGCGCGAGCCGGCGGCCTCCTGCTTGCGCTTGGGCGGGGGCGGGGTCTTCTTCTTCGCGTCGGCCATCGGATCCTCGCTCGCGGGTTCGAGCGAATGCTAGCGGCAGCGCGAACTATCCTCGCGCCATGCGCGTGCCCCGACCGCTCCGCACGGCCCTGCTCGTGGGGCTCGTGGCCCTCGCCGCGGCGGGCTGCGGCGCCGTGGGCGACGGGGCGCTCGGGCCGCTCGAGGACTCGGTCGCCGACGCCGCCCGCGCGCGCCTCGCCGCGGAGGCGCCGCTGGTGGCGCTGCGCGCCGTCGACTGCACCGGGACGACGGCGGCGGCGACCTGCGCCGTCGACCTCGACCTGACCGCCCAGGAGAGCGTCGTGCGCGTCGGCTACGCCGTCGCGGTGGCGGCGGACGGCTGCTGGACGGCGCGGCCCGAGCGCGTCGAGCAGCTCGGCGCGGGCGCAGGCGTGGAGGCCGACGTCAGCGGGGTCGACGGGCGCCTGACGGGGTGCCTCGGGTGAGCGCCGTCCCGTTCGACCCGTTCGCGCGCACCCTGTTCGGGTACCCGCGCGCGCTCGCCACGCTGTTCATGACGGAGATGTGGGAGCGCTTCTCGTTCTACGGGATGCGCGCCCTGCTCGTGCTCTTCATGATCGCGCCCGAGTCCGAGGGCGGCATGGGCTACGGGGCCGCCCAGGCGGCGGGCATCGCCGCGATCTACGGCGCGCTCGTCTACCTGACGCCCCTGCCCGGCGGCTGGATCGCCGACCGCGTGCTCGGCCAGCGCCGCACCGTCCTGATCGGCGGGATCGTGATCGCGTTGGGGCACATCGTGCTGGCGATCATGGGCGGGGCCGGGCTGTACCTGTCGCTGCTCTTGATCATCGTCGGCACGGGCCTGCTGAAGCCCAACCTGACCGCGATGGTCGGCGGCATCTACGCGGGCCACGACGAGCAGCGCGACGCCGGCTTCTCGATCTACTACATGGGCATCAACGTCGGCGCGCTGCTCGCGCCGCTGGTCTGCGGCTACCTCGGCCAGGAGGTCTCCTGGGAGCTCGGCTTCGGGGTGGCGGCGGTCGGGATGATCGTCGCGCTCGTGCAGTACGTGCTCGGCGCGCGCGGGCTCGGGCCGATCGGCCTCGTGCCCGAGAACCCGCTGCCGGCGGGCCTGCGGCGCCGCTACGGCCTGTTCGGGCTCGCCGGGCTCGCCGCCTTCGTCGCCCTCGTCGTCCTCGAGATCACGGTGCTGCACGTGCCGGCCGACTCGATCGAGCTCGGCATCACGCTCCTGATCGTGGCCATCCCGATCTACTGGTTCACGCGCACGCTGCGCACGGAGCGCCGCGCGGACCCCGACCAGTACCACCGCATCGTGGTCCTCGGGGTGCTGTTCATCGCGGCCGCCGTCTTCTGGCTCGTCTCCGACCAGGCCGGCTCGACGATCACGATCTTCGCGCAGGACGACACCCGCCACGAGATCCT
The DNA here is from genome assembly GCA_903873565.1 of uncultured Actinomycetes bacterium. GTDB lineage: Bacteria > Actinomycetota > Thermoleophilia > Gaiellales > F1-60-MAGs149 > F1-60-MAGs149. The sequence continues at coordinate 2,378 of CAIQOY010000084.1, read as the reverse complement.
CGGCGCGCACTTCCCGTCGAGCTGGTTCCAGACGGTCAACCCGCTCCTGATCATCCTGCTCGCGCCCGTCATGGCCGGGCTCTGGACGGCGCTCTCGGCGCGCGGGCGCCAGCCGGGGACCGCCGTGAAGTTCGGCGGCTCGCTGGTCCTCGTGTTCCTCTCGATGGTCGTGATGGTGCTCGCCGCCCACTCGGCCGAGACCGCGCGGGTGGCGGCGATGTGGCTCGTCGCCGTGTTCGCGATCCAGACGGTCGCCGAGCTGATGCTGAGCCCCGTCGGGCTCAGCGCCGCCTCGCGCCTGGCCCCGGCCGACCGCGTCTCGCAGACGATCGGCGTCTGGTTCCTCGCCACGTCCGTCGGCGACGCCCTCGGCGGGCGTCTCGCGCAGTACTACGACCAGTGGGGCCAGGCCACCTACTTCGCGGTGCTCGGGGTGATCGCGCTGATCGCGGGCCTCGCGATGCTGGCGATCGCGCGCCCGCTGGGGCGCCTGCTGCGGGACGGCTAGCGCGCGGGCGCTAGGCGACCGTGACGTCGTCGCAGAGGTAGACGTCCTGGATCGCGTTGAGCAGGGCGACGCCCTCGGCGCGCGGGCGCTGGAACGCCTTGCGGCCGGAGATCATGCCCATGCCGCCGGCCCGCTTGTTGACGACCGCCGTGTAGACGGCGTCGTGCAGGTCGTTGTCGCCCGAGGCGCCGCCCGAGTTGATCAGGCCGGCGCGGCCCATGTAGCAGCCGGCGACCTGGTAGCGGGTCATGTCGATCGGGTGGTCCGACATCAGCTCGTCGTAGACGCGCTTGTCGGTCTTGCCGAACTTGATGTCCAGGAAGCCCGGGGCGGCCGTCTCCGGCGCCTTCTGCTTGATGATGTCGGCCTCGATCGTGACGCCGAGGTGGTTGGCCTGGCTGGTCAGGTCGGCGGCCGTGTGGTAGTCGGGGCCGCCGTCCTTCGCCGAGAAGGCGGAGTTGCGCAGGTAGCACCACAGCACCGTCGCCATGCCGAGCTCGTGGGCGGCCTGGAAGGCGTCGGAGACCTCCTGCAGCTGCCGCTTCGACTCCTCGGAGCCGAAGTAGATCGTCGCGCCCACCGAGGTCGCGCCGAGCTCGAAGGCCTGGCTGATCGAGGCGAACATGATCTGGTCGTAGCCGTTCGGGTAGCTCAGGAACTCGTTGTGGTTGAGCTTGAGCATGAACGGGATCCGGTGCGCGTACCTGCGCGACACGGCGCCGAGGACGCCGAGGGTCGAGGCGACGGCGTTGCAGCCGCCCTCGATCGCGAGCTCGACGATCGCGGCCGGGTCGAAGTAGTCCGGGTTCTTGGCGAACGAGGCGCCCGCGGAGTGCTCGATGCCCTGGTCGACCGGCAGGATCGACAGGTAGCCCGTGCCGGCGAGGCGGCCGTGGTCGTACATCGACTGGAGGCTCTTGAGGACCGGGGTGGAGCGGTCGGTGTCGCGCATCACCCGCTCGACGAAGTCGGGGCCCGGCAGGTGCAGCCGGCCCTTGTCGATCGTCGAGCACGCGTGCCCGAGCAGGTAGTCGGCCTTGTCCCCGAGGACCTCGGTGATGCCGTCGATGCCCATTCCCGCCACGTCCGTCCCTCCGCGATTTCCGGGTACGGCGGAGACTCTAGCCGGTCGCCGGACGGACGGGGCGCCCGCGCCCCGTCAGTCGAGGAACGTGTCGTCGTGGCGGTACGGGGGCGCGCAGCAGCAGAGGAAGCGCAGCCGGTGCCCCGCGTGCGCCGTGATCTGGTGGCGGGCGCCCGGCGGGATCAGGATCGCGTCGCCCGGGCCGACCTCGCGCTCCTCGCCGTCGACCTCCATCACGCCGGTGCCCTCGAGGAGGAAGTAGATCTCCTCGCAGATGCCGTGCCGGTGGCGGGACGTCGAGGCGCCGGCCTCGAGGGTGGCCTCGGCGAGGCTCTGGTTGGCCGTCGGCGGGTGCACGACGTTGAGGAGCTCGCGGATCGTCGAGCCGTCGACGGTGATGAACGGCTCGGCATCGCGATCGAGGTTGCGGACCTGCATCAGGCGTCCTCCGTGAGTCGGGTGAGGGCGAAGCGGGCGGCGCCCCTGAGGGCGCAGTCGTCGTCGAGGATCACGCGCACGGCCATCCGCTCGAGCAGGCCGTCGTAGCGCCCCTTGGCGTGGAAGGCGTCGAGGAAGCCGCCGGCCTCGAGCAGCGGCAGGATCCGCGGGGCGATGCCGCCGCCGAGGTAGAGGCCGCCCGTGGACAGGAGCATCAGCGCCACGTTGCCGGCGACGGCGCCGTAGGCGCGCGTGAAGATGTCGAGGGCCTCCACGGCGCTCGGGTCGGCGCCGGCCAGCGCGGCCTCGGCCAGCGCGCGCCCGGGGTCGCCGGCGGCCATCGCCGCC
>CAIQOY010000083.1 GCA_903873565.1 uncultured Actinomycetes bacterium | reverse complement strand
TCCGAGGCTCCTCTCCGTCGCGCGCCAGCCTACCAGCGCCCGCCGCGCGGCTCGCTCAGCCGGCCAGCCAGCGCTTGGCGAGGGTCGCGGCGAGGCGGTCGGCCCGCGTGCGCTCGGCCGCGCCGATCGGCTTCGCCTGCGCCCCCTGGTGCTCGAGCTCGATCGTCTGGATCGCCGACCCGACGAGGGCGAAGACGGAGTACTCGAACTCGCGCGCGCCGTCGGTCGCCTCCTGCGCCACCCAGATCATCGGGCTGCCGCCGACGGCGGTCTTCAGGGTCCCGTTGGTGCGCGTGACGGGGACAGGGGCGTCGTCGAGGTGGGTGACGGTGCCCGTGCAGCTCTGGGCGAGCGTCGCGATCTTCGCGAACGCGGCCTGCGCGGCGGCGGCGCTGCGGTAGAGGGAGATGTCCTGCTCGACCACGCTCTCGCGGCCCTTCGCCTCCGCCTGGGTCGAGGCGACGTAGGTGCGGCGCGGCTTCGGCCCCTCGACGTCCGTGTCGCCCTCGCCGTCGCACAGCCAGGGGCGGTCGCCGCTCTCCTGGGCGAACTCGCGCTCGCCCCCGACCGGGAGGCCGGCCGCGCGGCTGTCGGCGGCCTGCAGCATCACCGCATCGGCGGCGCTCGGCGTCGACGGCGCCGCGGCCGCCGCGGCGGGCAGCGCGAGCAGGAGGGCGAGGAGCACGGGGAGGGCGGCGCGGCGATGGCTCATGGGACGATTGTGGCACGTCCGTCGGGCCTGCGCCCGACCGGCCGGGGCCGGGTATCATCCGACGCGCGCCACGGCGCCGCGCCCTCTTAGCTCAGTGGTAGAGCACCTCCATGGTAAGGAGGGGGTCCGGGGTTCAATCCCCCGAGAGGGCTCTGGGGCCGACTGGACGGTGCCGCGCCCGGCATCGTCACAATGGCCGGGTCGTGCCCGCCGCGTCCCCCGCCTCGCCGTCGTACCTGATCCTCGGCGCGGGCCTCGCGGGGCTCTCGCTCGCGGACGCGCTGCTCCGGCGCGGCGTGCGCGACCCGATCACCGTGGCCGACGCGCGGGACCGCTTCGACAACGACCGCACGTGGTGCTTCTGGGACGTGCACCCGCACCCGTACCGGCACCTGATCAGCCACCGCTGGCCCGCGTGGACCATCGAGGCGCGCGGCGCCGTCCACCGCCAGACGTCGGCCGGGGCCCCGTACTGCCACCTCCCGGCCGACCGCTTCTACGCGGACGTGCTGGAGCGCCTGGCGGCGGCGCCCAACTGCGACCTGCGGCTCGGCACGACCATCGGGCCGGCGACCGAGCGGGACGGGGAGGTCGCGGTCGCGACGTCCGCGGGTGAGCTCGCCGCGACGCGCGTCTTCGACGCCCTCGCGACCGGGGGGCCGACGTGGCCGACGGTGGCGCCCGTCCCCGGTCCCGGGGTGCTCTGCCAGCGCTTCCTCGGGCAGTTCGTCGAGACCGACGAGCCCGCGTTCGACCCGACCTGCGTGCGGCTGATGGACTTCGACGTCACGCCCAACGGCGAGCTGCACTTCATGTACCTGCTGCCGTTCAGCGCCACCTCGGCGCTCGTCGAGGACACCACGATCGGCCTCGTGGGCACGCCGGACGATGACCGGCGGGCCGAGATCGGCCGCTACCTCCGGGAGCGCCACGGCCTGGCGGCGTGGCGCGTGGTGCGGGAGGAGGCGTCCGCCATCCCGATGCTGGGCGTCGCGTCGGCGCGCCGGCAGTCGTCGCGGCTGATCCCCGTGGGGACGGCCGCCGGGGCGGTGCGGCCGTCGAGCGGCTACGCCTTCGTGCGCACGCAGCGGCAGGTCGCGGCGCTGGCGGACCGCGTGGTCGCGGGCCGGACGGGTGCGCCCCGCATCGGCCGCCGCCGCGACGCGTTCCTCGACCGGGTGTTCCTCGAGGTGCTGCAGGAGGACCCGGCGGGCTTCTCGCCCAACTTCCTGCGGCTCGGACGCCACCTCGCCGGCGACCGGCTCGCGCGCTTCATGATGGACGCCGCCAACCCGCTGGACCACTTCCTCCTGATCGCCGCCCTGCCGAAGCCGCCGTTTCTGCTCGGCGCCGCGCGCGTCGGCCGGAGGCGCCTCGCATCGTGACGGCGCGGCGCCGACGCT
>CAIQOY010000082.1 GCA_903873565.1 uncultured Actinomycetes bacterium | reverse complement strand
GTGCGCGTCCGCGCGCCCCCGGGCGCGCTCCGCGCGGGACCGGCGCGCGGTGGCGGGGCGATGCTGGCCGCGTGCTGGTCCCCGAGGACACCCGCTACCCCGCGCGGCTCCGCGACCTCGAGCGGCCGCCGGCGGCGCTCCACCTGCGCCGCCCGGCGAGCCCGGAGCGCCTGGCCGTGCTCCTCGCCGAGCCCGTGGTCGCCGTGGTGGGGTCGCGGGAGGCAACCGCGGAGGGGCGCGCCTTCGCGCACCGGCTCGCCGCCGAGCTCGCGGGGGCGGGGGTGGGGGTGGTGTCGGGGCTGGCGCGGGGGATCGACGCGGCCGCCCACGCCGGCACGCTGGCCCGCGGCGGGCGCACCGTGGCGGTGCTCGGCTGCGGCGCCGACCGCGACTACCCGCCGGCGACCGCCCATCTGGCCGCCGTGATCGCGCGGGAGGGGGCCGTGGTGTCCGAGTACGCGCCGGGCACCCCGCCGGCGCCGTTCCGGTTCCCGGAGCGCAACCGCATCGTCGCCGCGCTCGCGCAGTGCACGGTGGTCGTGGAGGCGCAGGCGCGCAGCGGCGCCCTGATCACCGCGCGGCTCGCGCTCGAGCTCGGCCGCGACGTCCTGGCGGTGCCGGGCGCGCCGTGGCAGCCGACGGCGGCCGGGACGCTCGCGCTCCTGCGCGACGGCGCGCACCCGTGCCTGGGCGCCGCCGACGTGCTCGTGGCGCTCGGTCTCGACCCCGGCCGGGCGCGGCCCGACGACCCCGCGCTCGCCCTCGAGGCGCGGCGCCTCTTGGCCTGCCTGCGCCGCGAGGAGGGCTCCGACCTCGTGCTCGCGCGCCGGGCGGGGCTCGGGGACGCCGCCTTCGCCGAGGCCGTGATCGCGCTGACGGCGGCGCGGCTCGTGGTGCGCCGGCCCGACGGGCGCCTCGTCCCGAACGGGTGATCGCGCGAAGGGGAGCATGAGCGCGCGGAATCGTGGAGACTGCGCGCGACGTCCACGACAACCCCCATCCCCCGAGGAGGACCCATGGCCTTCGAGCTTCCGCCACTGGCCTATCCGTTCGACGCGCTCGAGCCCCATATCGACGCCGCGACGATGGAGATCCACCACGATCGCCACCACCAGGCCTACGTCGACAACGCCAACGCGGCGCTCGCGGGCACCGAGTGGGAGAGCACCCCGGTCGAGGAGCTCCTGACCATGCTCGACAAGCTCCCCGCCGACAAGCAGGGACCGGTCCGCAACAACGCGGGCGGCCACGCCAACCACACGCTGTTCTGGGAGGTCATCGGCCCCAACGGCGGCGGCGCGCCCTCCGGCGACCTCGCCGCGGCGATCGACGCCGAGTGCGGCGGCCTGGACGCCCTCAAGGCGGCCATGACGGACGCCGGCATCAAGCGCTTCGGCTCCGGCTGGTCGTGGCTGGTCGTCTCGGGCGGCAAGCTCGAGGTCATGTCGACCCCGAACCAGGACTCGCCGATCAGCGAGGGCAAGACGCCGATCCTCGGGATCGACGTCTGGGAGCACGCCTACTACCTGAAGTACCAGAACAAGCGCCCGGCCTATCTGGAGGCGATCTGGAACGTCGTCGACTGGGACGCCGTCGCCGCGAAGTACGCGGCCGCCGCGTAGCGCACCCCGCAGCGCGCACGTCGGACGGGCCCGTCGGCCGCCCCGCAGGGGGAGGCCGGCGGGCCCGTCGTCGTTCGCGCTAGGAGTGGTACAGGAAGAAGCGCAGGTTGAGATCCGGGTTCTCGCCCTGCTCGTCGAAGGAGAGCTTGACGATGAACGCGCCGCCGTTCTTCGTGAGGCGCGTGCTGGTGATCACGCCGGAGCCGTAGTTGCCCCCGGACAGCGTGGCGAAGGCGCTGGAGACCATGGAGGTCACCTGCCCGACCTTGGTGGGCCGCACCGTCACCGTCTGGTAGGTGGTGTAGCCCTTGACGACGGCCTTCGAGACCGTGATAGTCGCGCCCATGCCGCCCATCAGGTCGTTGTTGACGGCGTCGCTCATCGCGTCGCCCTCGAAGTCCTCGCCCTTGACGGTGTAGGTGAAGACCTGGGCGGTGGCCGTCTTGTTGAGCTGCGCGTAGTCGATCGGGTTGGCCGCGGGCATGGTCGCGGGCGCGGCGCCGGCGCCGCCGGCGGTGGCGAGGGCCATCACGCCGACGGCCGCCAGGGCGACGACGAGACGGCGGGGGGACGAGACGGGCATCGGTGCCTCCTGTGCCTTGCCGGCGGGGAATCCGCCCGGCGCCGTCACTGTAGGCGCAGGGCCCACCCCGGCGCCGTGTTCCGGACTATGCTCGCGCCATGCACGATCTCTTCACCGCCGAGGACCGCGAGCGCCTGAACGCCGCGATGGCCACCGGCAGCGGCAGCCGCTACGACGAGCTGCTCGCCGCCGACCCCGCCCCCAGCCGCAACATGCGGATCGGCCTGGCGGTCGGCCTCGGCGTCCTGGGCCTGATCATCGGCGGCGTCCTGACCGCGGTGCTCGGCCTGATCGGCGTGATCGCGCTGGTGGTCCTCGCCGCCGGCGGGGTCGTGCTGTCGCGGCCGCTCGCCCGGCATCTGCACGAGGGCGGCCTGCGCAGCCAGGCCGAGCAGGAGGTCGTCGGCGGCTACGCGGCGGAGCGCGGCTGGCGGATGGTCGAGCAGATCCCCGTGCCCCAGGTGACCCCGCTCCTGCGGGAGGGCGACGAGCGGGCCACCGGCTGGGGCGTGACCGGCAGCCTCGACGCGCAGAGCGCGTTCGTGGCCGGCCACTACGAGTACACCGACGTGCGCACGGTCACCGACACCGACGCGGAGGGGCGCACGACGACCCGCGAGGAGCGCTCCACCTACCCGTACTCGGTGGTGCTGCTGCCCGCGCCGGGCACGGAGTTCCAGGCGCTGTCGCTCTCGCGCGGCTCCACCGGCGGGTTCCTGAGCCGCGTCTCCGGCGCGCTCTCGAGCATGAAGCCCGTCGAGCTCGAGAGCAGCGAGTTCAACGACGACTTCCGGCTGATGGTGGACGACGCCGTCGACGAGGTGGTGGTGCGCACCCGCTTCTCGCCCGTCGTGCAGGTCGCCTTCGTGGAGCGCGGGGCGGGGGCCACGCGCGTCGAGCTGGAGGCGGGCCAGCTGCTCGTGGCGCGATCGGGCGCGCCCGACCTCAATGACCTCGGCAACCTCGTCGACCTGCTCGGCGACGCCATCTGGCTGCGGGCCGTACTCCTCGAGGACCCGCCCGGGCGCCTGCCCGAGGTCGAGCCCCTGCGGCGGCTCCTGCTCGGCGACGCGGCCGGCGGATCCTGACCGGGCAGTCGAATGGTCCGACCAGCGCCCGCGGTTCTCTGCGATCATTGGTACATGACGTGGATGCCGCGCGCGAGGCACCGCTGATGTCCGCGGTGCCGGTGGATTCGCCGGTCGAGGGCCTCTGGGCCGTCTTCCGGCACTCGACGAACCCGATGCTGCTCGCCGACGACCGGCGGGTCTACGTCGACGCGAACGAGGCCGCCAGCCAGCTCCTGGGGATCCCCCGGGAGTCGATCATCGGCATGCGCATCGACGACCTCACCCCTGCGGGCAACCACGACGCGATGGAGGACGTCTGGCGAGCCTTCCTCGCCGCCGGCAGCCTCGCCGGGGTCTTCGAGTTGGAGGGCGCGGGCGGGCGTCGGGTCCTCGTCGATTACAACGCCACCGCCAACATCCTGCCCGGTCGCCACCTCTCGATCTTCGTCGCGGTCCCCGACGGCGACGCCCCGAACCCGCTGCCGCCCGCGGTCCTCGGCCACGGCGAGCGCGGCGGCGGGCCGACCCGCGGCACCGGCGTGCTGACGCCGCGCGAGCGCGAGGTGCTCGGGCGGCTCGCGCTCGGCCTGACCGGCTCCGAGGCGGCCCGCGACCTCGGCATCTCCCCGGAGACGGTGCGCGTTCACGTGCGCAACGCGATGCGGCGCCTCGGCGCCCGCACGCGCGTCCAGGCGATCGGGCTCGCGCTCGCGGCGGGCGAGATCGGCGTGGGGGACCCCGAGCGCCCCTGAAACGCGAAACGGCCCGCCCCGGCGGGTCGCGCCGGGACGGGCCGTCTGCGTCAGCGGGCTAGAGCGCGAGCTGCT
>CAIQOY010000081.1 GCA_903873565.1 uncultured Actinomycetes bacterium | reverse complement strand
CGCGTCCGCGATCATCCCGCCGACCCCGCCGCCCAGCCGCGAGAGGGCGGCCACGCCGATCGCGCCGAGCGCGACCGTGCCGAGGAAGGCGGCGCGCCCGATCGGGATCCGCTCGCGCGGCGTCGGGGTGGGGTGCTCCGGAGGCTGCTCCATGGCCTCATCTTCGCACCGGAACGGGACCGCGGCGGATCATCGCGCGCGCCCGGGCTGGCGGCGCTCGCCGCCGCGCCGTACGATCGGCCCCAGCGACCCGCGGGGAGGACCGATGGAGACCGTCTCGTTCACGGCCATGGCCGACGGCACCAAGGAGGACTACGAGCTCCTCGACCGCTTCGCGGACGAGTACCTGCAGACCCTGCCTGACCGCCTGCTCGAGGCGCTCGAGGGCCTGCGCGCGTCGCTCGCCGGCTACCAGGTCACGCGCTACGAGCACTCGCTGCAGTCGGCGACCCGCGCCTACGACGACGGCCGCGACGAGGAGTACGTGGTCGCGGCGCTCCTGCACGACATCGGCGACGAGCTGGCGCCCCTCACCCACGGCGAGTTCATGGGCGCGGTGCTGCGGCCCTACTGCCGGCCCGAGGTGGTCTGGATCGTCCGCCACCACGGGGTCTTCCAGTCGTACTACTACGCGCACCACTCGGGGGGCGACCGCAACGCGCGCGACCGCTTCCGCGACTCGCCCTGGTTCGACGCCTGCGCGGAGTTCTGCGAGCGGTACGACCAGAACTGCTTCGACCCGGCCTTCGTGTCCCGCCCGGTCGGGTTCTTCGAGCCGATGGTGCGGCGGGTCTTCGCCGAGCCGCGCTACCTGACCGGCGACGAGGCGATCTGAGGCGTCGCCGGGGCCCGGCCCCGGCGACGCCCCGGGGCGCTACGCGCTCAGCGCCTTCCTCTTGATCGCGTCGAACTCCTCCTGGGAGATCGTGCCCGCGTCGAGCAGCCCCTTGGCGCGCTCGATCTCGCCGGCCGGGCCGCCCGCGACCTGCTTGACGTGGTCGTCGAACTGCTGCTGGGCGGCCTGCACCGCCGCGGCCTGGCGCTCGGCCATGTGGCGGCCGTTGATGATCAGGTAGGCCAGGACGCCGATGAACGGCGCGATCAGCACGGCGACGAACCACAGGACCTTCTTGCCCCCGCTGCAGTCGTGGCGCCGGAAGAGGTCGCCGAAGACCGTGATCAGCAGCCAGAACCAGATGATGAACCCGAAGATCATCAGCATGGTCCAGAGCAGGTGCAGCAGGGGGTAGTCGTCCACGGGGTCTCCGTTCTGGGGTGGGCGGCCATCGTACGCGAGGCCGTCGCGCACACCTGCATCCGATCGCGGGTTGACAGGCGGGCTCCCCGCGGCTTCGCTGCCGCTATCCCCACGTCAGGAGACGGACATGTTCGACGGCACCACGGCGGAGCGGCTGACCTGCGAGGGCGATTGGTTCGCGCCGTACTACATCTCGCTCGGCTACCGGATCGGCAGCGTGCTGGTCCTGTCCGGGCAGGCCGCGATCGACCCGGACTCCGGCGAGCTCGTGGGCGTCGGCGACTTCGACGCGCAGGCCGCGCAGACCTTCGCCAACCTCGAGCGCGTCCTCGCCCTCGGCGGCTGCGGGCTCGAGGACATCTTCAAGGTCACGATCTACCTGACCGACATGGCGCAGTTCCCGAAGATCATGGAGCTGCGCCAGCGGCACTTCACGCCGCCCTACCCCGCCGACACCATCGTCGAGGTCTCGTCCCTGGCCCTGCCGGAGCTGATGATCGAGATCGACGCGATGGCGATCGTGCCCGACGGGGGCGCCCGCGCCGTGCGCGGCTAGCGGTCGGCGTAGACGAGCAGCGCCCCGCCGTAGCAGGCGACCCAGACCCGGCGGGTGGGGTTGTCGTAGGCGATCCCGATCGGGTCGGGGCAGGCGCGGATGGTCTGCAGGAGCCGCATGTCGGAGGCGCGCACCTTGGAGACCGTGTCGCTCTTGTAGTTGACGACGTAGAGGGCGCTGCCGTCCTGGGACATCGCGAGGCTGCGCGGCGCGTCGCCCGTGGCCACCGAGGTCTTGCGGCCGGTGCGCAGGTCGAGCCGCACCACGGTGCCCTGGGCGTTGAGGGTGGCGTAGAGGTAGCGGCCGTTCGGGCTCGCCACCACGGCGCGCGGGCTCGTGCCGATCGGGAGCGCCCTGGTGCGCCAGCGGGCGAGGTCGATGCGGATCAGCGCGGTGCCGCCCATCAGGGCCACGTAGGCGGCGCGCCCGTCGGGGGCCATGGCGATGCCGCGCGGGTAGGCCCCGACCGGGACCGTGCGCACGACCTTCCCGCGCGCGGTGTCGATCACGCTGACGTCGTAGGAGCACCAGTTGGAGACGAGCACGTAGGCGCCGTCCGGGGTGGTGGCCACGACCTTGGGCACGGCCCCGACCCGGAAGACCGCGTCGATCCGGAACGAGCGCATTCCGATCCGGTAGACGTACGAGTCGTCGAAGCCCGACGACGGCGAGCAGGTGTCGGTGCCCTCGGGCCCGAAGCCCGCCCCGTACATCGAGTAGTTGGAGACGTAGGCCTCCTGGCCGTCCGGTGAGAACGTCGCCTCGACCGGCGCCCCGCGCGACACGCCCGGATGGCCCTTGATCCCGAACCGCGAGAGCTCCACGGCGTCCTGGATCGTCTTCACGAGCCGCATGCGGCGGCTGTCGTAGACCGTCACCGTGTGCGTGTACATCATGTTCTGGGCGGTCACGAGGCCGTGGCCGTTCGAGGCCACCGACTTCGGCGAGATGTCGCCGGTGATCGTCTTGACCAGCCGCAGGCGCCCGTCGGCCTGGTCGGCGGCGGCCGCCGCCGGGGCGGCGAGGGCCAGGGCGAGGGCGAGCAGGGGCACGAGGCGGCGCATGCCGTCGGGTTCGCCGGACGGTGCCCGCGCTCCTGCCGGGCCCGCATCGCCCTGGCCTATGCTGCCGGGCGCGCGGGCGGCCGGCCCGGGCGCGACCAGGAGGCAGCGCGGGCATGGAGCCGCGGATCGGCATCTTCCTCAACGTGCAGCAGCCCGACGCGGTCGGGCCGGACGAGATCGCCCGCCAGGCGGTCGCGCACACGGCGCTCTGCCGCGACCTCGGCTTCGACCTCGTCTCCGCCGGCCAGCACTTCGTGACCGGCGTCTTCCAGATGCTGCAGACGATGCCGCTCCTCGGCCGCATCGCCGCCGAGTCCGGCGACATGCGCGTGGCCACGAACATCGCGCTCCTGACCCTGCTCAATCCGGTCGAGCTCGCCGAGAACGCCGCCACCCTCGACGCCATCACGGGCGGGCGGCTCGTGCTCGGGGTGGGGCTCGGCTACCGGCCCGAGGAGTTCGACGCCTTCGACGTGCCGGAGAAGAAGGTGCGCGTCTTCAACGAGAAGATGGACGTGCTCAAGCGCCTCCTGGCCGGCGAGAGCGTGACGGCGGAGGGCCACGGCTACCGGCTCCGGGACGCGCGCCTGTCGGTGCTGCCGCTCCAGCGCCCGCGCCCGCCGATCTGGCTCGCCGCCAACGCCGACTCCGCGGTCCGCCGGGCGGCGCGCACCGCCGACACCTGGAGCGTCAACCCGCACGCCAACCTCGGCGAGCTGAAGCGGCAGGTCGCGATGTTCCACGCGGCGCGCGCGGAGGCCGGCCACCCGCCGGTCACGGAGCTGCCGGTGATGAAGGAGATCTACGTCGGCGAGGACGACGCGGCGGCCGAGGCCGAGGCGCGGCCCTACCTGCAGGCCAAGTACCAGGCCTACGTGGCCTGGGGGCAGAGCGAGGTGATGTCGCAGGACCGGCTCGACCGCGACTGGGAGGACCTCAAGGCGGGCGGGCGCTTCGTGCTCGGCGGCCCCGACACCTGCGTGCGCGAGCTGCAGGAGCACCTCGACGAGCTGCGCTGCGACACGCTGATCTTCCGCTTCGGCTGGTCCGGCATGCCCGACGAGCTGGTGCAGGCGAACATCCGCCGCTTCGCCGAGGCGGTCAAGCCGCGGCTGCGGGTCGCCGCGGGCGCGCCCGCACCCGTCTAGGTCAGCCGGCGCAGGCGCCGCCGGCCGCCATCGCCGCGTCGGCGTACGCCGACATGTCGGCCGCGATCTCCGCGTAGGCCGTCTCGAGGCTGGTCAGGTCGCTCATCCCGACCGCCGCGCGGTGGTCGGCCGACATCTCGGCCGTGGAGGAGCGCAGGGCCTCGAGCGCGGCGCGGCAGTCGCCGTCGGCGCGCGGCGCCGCGGCATCCACGATCGCCACGAGCTCGTCGCCGGCCGCGGCGATCGCCTCGAACGCCGCGCCCTGGCAGGCGGTGAAGTCCTCGCCCGCGGCGGCCTCGGTCTGGCAGGACGCGATCGCCTGCGTCGCCGCGTCGAGCTTGCCGGCGAAGCGCTGGGCGCCGGCGTCGATCTCGGACCAGGCGCCCGCGTTGTCGGCGGCCGCCGGGACCTCCTCCGCGGTCTCCATGGGCGCCGACTCGACGACGGCCTCCGCGGGCGGCTCCTCGGCCATCACGGCCGCGGTCTCCTCGGGGGGCGCGGCCTCGGCGGCCTGGGCCTCCGTGGCCGTCTCGGTGTCCTTGAGGGACTCGACGGCGCCGCAGCCCGCGACGGCGAGGCCGACGGCGAGCAGTCCGAGCACGAGCGGGAGTCGGGGTCGCATCGGCAGGCCCATCATGCACCCCATTCGGCCCGCCGTGGTGCGGATCCTGCCCCGGGGCGCGGGGGCGCGCGAAGCGGCTCCCGGGGCCGGCGGATGGGACGGTCCGCCGGCCCCGGGAGCCGAGGCGCTAGGACGGCAGGGTGTTGCCGTCGAACGGCTCGATGCCGTTCAGGTACGCGATCACCTCGTCGACGCCCATCACGTCGCCGAACTTGGCGTCGATGTCGAAGAGGTTCCACTCCACGACGCCGGCGACGCGGTCGCCGACGCACTCGCGGGGCACGATCGGTCGGAAGCCGTACGCGATCGCGTCCTCGACGGTGTGGCGGACGCAGCCCGCCATCGTCACGCCGGTCACGATCACGGTGTCGACGCGGTGCGCGCTGAGGAAGCCCTGGAGCCACGTGCCGTGGAAGCCGGAGGCGCGCTTCTTGGTGATCACGAGGTCGCCGTCCTTGAGCAGGCGCTCGTCGATCGCGGCCTCGTACGAGCCCTCCTCGAGGACGTCGACGGGGATCTTGTTGTGCCAGAGGCCCATGTCGCTCCACTCGCCGCGCGTGTTCTTGGCGTAGGCGGTGGTGGTGTGGACGATCGGCACGTTCTTCGCGCGGCCGGCGTCGAGCAGGCGCTCCATGGCCGGGATGATCGTGTCCATGTGGTCGCACGAGAACGCGTGGCCGGGGCGGGTCCAGGCGTTGGCGAGGTCGATGTCGATGATCGCGGGGCGCGTGCCGAAGCCGATGCGCCGCTGGAAGCCGCGCTGCTGGTACAGCTCGGAGTCCTCCGCGAAGATCTTGTCGAGCATCTCCTGCAGTTCGCTCATGGTGGGTCGTTCCTCCTGGGGTGGTTCGGTGGATTCGGGTCAGGCTCCGCGGCGCTCGGCGCGGAGTCGGTCGGTGGCCTCGTGGTCGACGGCGAGGCCGAAGCCCTCGCCGACGAGCACGACGCCGTAGTCCTGGGCGGCGAGGTCGCGCGTGGTGAACTCGTCGAGCACGTCGCTCAGCACCAGCGCGGGGTCGCGCTCGAGCGGGTCGCCGTAGCCGCCGCCCGAGGGGACCGTGATCTGGAGGCTGTCGCCGGCCTCGAGCTTGGCGCCGGTGACCTTGCTGTACCAGGCCTCCTCGTCGGGCTGGCCGGGGTTGCGGACCATCGAGCCGTTGAGGCCCTCGTGGCCGCCGAAGATGCCCCACGGCACGTCGGAGTCGTGGCGCTCGCCCTCGCAGGTCACGATCGTGTCCGTGAGGAAGGTGTTGACGCGCACGATGCCGATGCCGCCGCGCCACTTGCCCGCCGCCGCCGGCTCGTCGCGCAGCTCGTAGCGGTCGGTCCGCATCGGGAAGCGCCACTCGAGCTCCTCGATCGGGTTGTTGCGGGTGTTGGCGATCAGGTTGTCGACCGAGTCCATCGCGTCACGGTCGGGACGGCCGCCGTAGCTGCCCTCGTCGACCTCGAGGTAGACCCAGTACTCGCCCTCCTCCTCGACGTAGCCGGAGTAGGAGAGGAAGTGGATGTGGGCCGAGTTGCCGGCGGTGATCTGGTTGGGGATCACCGGGGCGAGGGCCCGCAGGACGAGGTCGACCGCGCGCTGGGCCTGCGAGAAGCGGGCGAAGCAGGCGCGCGGGTACTTCGGGTTGTAGATCGTGCCCTCGGGCGCGATCACCTCGACCGGCCGCAGCATGCCCTCGTTCTGGGGCACGAAGACCGGGTAGGTGGCCTCGTCGAGGAACATCATGCGGGCGATGAAGGTCATGCCCGAGACCGTGGTGCCCTCGAACGGGCAGTTGTAGCCCGTCGGCACCTCGGGGCTGGAGCCCGTCAGGTCGACGACCATCTTGTCGCCCTCGATCCGGACCGTGACCTTGATCGGGAGCTTCTCCCCGCGGTTGCGGCCGTCGTCGTCGAGCCAGCCCTCCTCGGGGCCGTAGACGCCGTCCGGGACCTTGGCGATCTCCTGGCGCAGCATCCGCTCGGCGTAGTCCATCCAGTGGTTGGCCGCCCCCGTCACGGCGTCGGCGCCGTAGCGGGCGGCGAGCTCGGCGAAGCGCTTCTTGGCCCGCTCGCAGGCCGCGATCATCGCCTCGATGTCGCCGCGGTTGTGGGTGGGGGTGCGGGTGTTCTCGAGGATGTGCTTGAACAGCGACTCCTGCCAGACGCCCTTGTCCGCCAGCTTGACGGCGCGGTAGATGTTGCCCTCGGACCAGTTGTCGACGAGATCGATGGCCAGGCCCGGGTAGGCGCCGCCGATGTCGAGCAGGTGGGCGGACGCCCCGGTGAAGCCGATCAGCTGCCCCTCGTGGAAGACGGGCATCACGATCGCCACGTCGGGGGAGTGCGTGGCCCCGAGGTACGGGTCGTTGTGCAGGATGATGTCGCCCTCGTGGATGTCGTCGCCGAGCAGGCTGATGACGCCCTTGACGATCTTCGGCATCGCGCCCATGAACATCGGCGTCGAGTCGGACTCGGCGATGTTGTTGCCCTGGGCGTCGAACAGGCCCGCGCCGAGGTCCTCGGACTCGCGGATGATCGACGAGTAGGACATGCGGTAGAGGACGCCGGCCATCTCCTTGGCGATGGCGTTGAAGGCGCCGCCGATGACGCGCATCAGGATCGGCTGGGCGAGGCCGGCGTCGCCGCCCTTCGCGCGGCGCGCCTCGATGCGGGCCGTGACGTCGATCACGAGGTTGCCGAAGCGGTCGACGTCGACGACGAAGCCCGGGGGCACGATCGTGGTGGTGTCGTACTGCTCGATGATCGCGGGGCCCTCGATGCGGTCGCCGGCCCCGAGCCGCTCGCGCTCGTAGAACGGCGTCGGGCAGGTCGTCGTCTCGCCGTCGACGTCGAAGACGACGTCGCGGGTCTCGATCAGCGCGCCGGACAGGTCGCCCGAGCCCGCGGCGGCCTCGGGCCACTCGAGCTCGTCGATGCGCCCGATGCCGACGACGCGGATGTTGATGATCTCGACGGGGGCGTCGAAGCGGTGGCCGTACTCGCCCTCGTGGGCGACGTGGAAGGCCTCGACGAGCTCGTCGGTCCAGCCGTCGCGCGACGGGTCGCCGGCGGGGACGTCGAAGCGGACCTCGTAGCCCTGGCCGGCGTAGCGGCAGTCGGCGAGGCGGCGGACCAGGCGCCGGTCCTCGGGCACGGCGTCGGCGTCGAGCTGGCCGACGGCCTGCGCCACCAGCTCGTCGAACTTGGCCTTCAGCCGGGCGGCGTCGAGGGTGGCGACGGCCTGGCGCTCGGTGCCGACGAACTCGTGCTGGAGGTCGGTGGCGAGCAGGCCCGTCGCGGCGACGATGCCGGGGTGCGGAGGGACGAGGACGCGCGGGATCTCGAGCTCGAGCGCGACCTCCGCGGAGAACAGCGGGCCGGCGCCGCCGGCGGCCACCAGGGTGAAGTCGCGGGGGTCGTAGCCGCGGCGCACCGAGTTGACCTCGATGTTCTGGGTCATGCCGAACTTCTGGATCTGCAGCGCGCCGAGCGCCGCCTCCTCGGGGCTCATGCCGACCTGCGTCGCCAGCTCCCCGATCACGCCGGTGGCGAGGTCGCGCTGGAGCGCGAGGCCGCCGCCGACGAGGCCGCGCTCGGGGCGCAGCCGGCCGAGGAAGACCTGCGCGTCGGTCGAGGTCGGCAGCGTGCCGCCGCGGCCGTAGCAGGCGGGTCCGGGGTCGGCGCCCGCCGACTGCGGGCCGACGCGGAAGACGCCGCCCTCGTCGACGTACGCGATCGAGCCGCCGCCGGCGCCGATCGTGTCGATGTCGACCATCGGCACCATCGCCTGGTAGTCGCCGACCTTGGTGTCGAGCAGGTGGCGCATGCGCATCTGCCCGCCGGCGGCGACGCCGACGTCGGCGGAGGTGCCGCCGATGTCGAGGGTGATCACGGAGTCGAAGCCGGCCATCCGGCCGGCCCAGATGCCGCCGATCAGGCCGGCCACGGGGCCGGACATGAGCAGGTTGACGGGGCGGCGCGAGGCGGCCTCCACGGTGGCCATGCCGCCGGACGACTGCATCAGCTGGACGCCGTGCCGGAAGCCGGCGTCGCGCATCGCGGTGGCGAAGCGGTCGAGGTAGGTGGACACCTTCGGGCCGACGAAGGCGTTGAGGGCGACGGTGCTGAAGCGCTCGTACTCGCGGTAGAGCGGGATCACGTCGCTGGAGATCGACGGGTAGGCCTCGGGGAACTCCTCGGCGATGATCTCGGCGACGCGGCGCTCGTGGGCGTCGTTGAGGTAGGAGTGGAGGAAGCACACGGCGATCGCGTCGACGCCGGCCTCCTTCAGCAGCCGCACCTCGCGGCGCACGGCCTCCTCGTCGAGCGGGGTCACGATCTCGCCGTGGGGGGCGGTCACGCGCTCGGCGACGACGCGGCGGTGGCGGCGCTTGACCAGCGGGCGGGCCTGCCAGGGCAGGTCCTGCTGGATCGAGAAGTTGAGCGGCTTCTTGTGGCGCGCGATGTGGAGGATGTCGCGGAAGCCCTCCGTGGTGATCATCCCGACCTCGGCGCCCTGGTGGGTGAGCGCGATGTTGGTGGCCACGGTGGTGCCGTGCAGCAGGTTGTCGATGTCCGACAGCGCGACGCCGGCCTTCTCGCAGAGTCGGTTGATGCCCTCGACGACGCCGCGGGCCGGGTCGTCCGGGGTGGACGGGACCTTGTCGACGGTGATCCGGCCGGCCTCCTCGTCGACGAGGATCAGGTCGGTGAACGTGCCGCCGACGTCTACTCCGATGCGCTTCACGTGATGCTCCTCTGGTGGTCGCGCCAGGCGCGGTACCTTCCGCTTGACCGGGAGAATACAGTGTATACACTGGAATGCAAATGGCCGTTCCCCGCCCCGACACCCGCCCGGTAGGATCCCGACGGATGGAGGCATCCACCGCCCGCCCCCCGATCGCCGACGTCCTGCGCGAGGGGATCCGGCAGGGGCTCCTCCAGCCCGGCCAGCCGCTGATCCAGACCGCGATCGCCGAGGCGATGGGCGTCAGCCGGATCCCGGTGCGCGAGGCCCTCTACACGCTGGCGGCCGAGGGGGTCGTGACGTTCGGCGAGGACGGCGGCGCGCGCGTCACGGCGCTCGCGCCGGCGGAGGTCGACGAGCTCTGGACCCTGCGGGCGCTGGTCGAGGCCGAGATGGCGCCCGGCATCGTCCGCAACGCCACCGAGCGCGACGTCGCCGCGCTGCGCGCGCTGGTCGGCGCGATGGACGACCTCGACCCCGCGACCTGGTCGGAGCGCAACTACGCGCTGCACCTCGAGCTCTACCGATTGTCCGGGCTGCGGCACTTCGCGGACACGGCCGAGCGCGTCCTCAACCTGATCGAGCCCTACTCGCGCGTGGTGGTCACCGTCCTGCACGAGCAGACGGACGCGCAGGCCGAGCACCACCAGATGGTCGACGCGATCGAGGCCCGCGACGAGACGGCCCTGGCCGACCTCCTGCGCCACCACTCGCACCGCGCCCGCCAGGCCCTGCTCGAGTACGCCACCGAGCGCGAGCGTGTCGCCGAGCCGCGCGAGACCGCCCAGGAGGCGGCCCGCGCCCTCGCCCGGCACCTCGGCGCCTGACGGCCCGGACGCCTCCGCGGACCACCCGTACGATGGGGCGGATGCGCCGGCTCGTCGTCCCGCTCCTCGCCTGCCTCGCCCTGCTCGCCGCGGCCGGCCCCGCGGCCGCGAACCCGACGCGCGCCGCCGTCTTCTCCGGCACGGGCATCTGGGTCGACATCTGGGACTACGGCAAGCGCACGCCGGCCCAGGTCGTGCAGGTCGCCGAGCAGCAGGGCACCCCGGTGATCTACGTCGAGACGGCGAACTGGAAGTCGAAGGCCGACGTCGTCGACCCGGCCTACGTGCGCGAGGTCGTGCGGCTCGGCCGCGCCGCCGGCCTGCGCGTCGTGCCCTGGTACCTGCCGGGCTACCGCAACCTCGAGCGCGACCGCCGGCGCCTCGCGGCCGCGGCCGGGATCGCCGGTCCGAACGGGGTCGACGGCCTCGGGATCGACGTCGAGGCGACCATCGTGCGGAACGGCGCCCTGCGCGCGCGCCGCGCGGCCGAGCTGGCGGCGTGGGCGCGCGCGACGTACCCGAAGCTGCCGATCGCCGCGATCATCCCGTCGCCCGTCTCGATGTACTGGCCCGTCTTCCCGTACGCCGAGCTGCACGCGGCGAGCGACGCGTTCATGCCCATGTGCTACCCCTCGCGCCGCCACGCGCCGGACCGCGTCTACGCCGACGCCACGGGCTGCGTCGACGTGCTGCGCCAGCGGACCGGGGACCCGAACGTCGAGGTGCACGTGATCACCGGCTCGCTGGGGCTGTCGGCCGCCCAGCTCGACGCCGCCGCCCGCGGCGCCCGCGACGCGGGGGCCACCGGGTTCAGCCTCTACGACCTCGCCACGACGCGCCCCGACGGCTGGACCGCGCTCGGGGTCTTCGCGGACGGGTAGTCGGCCGCCGGCCCCCGACTGCCGATAGAGTGCCCGAGTGGACTACGCCGGCCTCGTCGACGAGGCCCTCGGGCGTCTGCGCGCCGAGGGCCGGTACCGCGTGTTCGCGGAGATCGAGCGCGTCCCCGGCACGGCCCACGCGATGCTGCGCGACCCGGACGGCACCACCCGCTCGGCGGTGGTCTGGTGCTCGAACGACTACCTGGGGATGACCGCCCACCCGGCGGTCACCGCCGCGATGGCCGAGGCCGTCGCGTACGGGGCCGGCTCCGGCGGCACCCGCAACATCTCGGGCACCACCTCGATGCACGTCGCGCTCGAGCGCGAGCTCGCGGCCTGGCACCGCAAGGAGGCCGCGCTGCTCTTCACGTCGGGCTGGATCGCCAACCTGACGGCCCTGACCGTGCTCGGCAGCGCGCTCCCCGATTGCGTCGTCTTCTCCGACGCGGCCAACCACAACTCGATGATCGAGGGCATCCGCCGCAGCGGCGCCACGGTGCGGGTCTTCCGGCACAACGACGCCGCCCACCTCGAGTCGCTCCTGCGCGCCGAGGAGTCGCAGCGCCCCCGCGTCGTCGCCTTCGAGAGCATCTACTCGATGGACGGCGACATCGCCCCCGTCGCGGACCTCGCCGACGTCGCCCGCCGCCACGACGCCCTCACCTACGTGGACGAGGTGCACGCGGTCGGGATGTACGGCCCCGAGGGCGCCGGCATCGTGGCCCGCGAGGGCCTCGAGTCCGAGGTCGACATCGTGCAGGGCACGCTCGGCAAGGCCGTCGGCGCGATGGGCGGCTACATCACGGGCTCCGCCCGCCTCGTCGACCTCGTGCGCTCCTACGGCGCCGGCTTCATCTTCACGACGTCGCTGAGTCCGGTGGTCGTGGCCGCGGCCCGGGCCAGCGTCGCGCACCTGCGCGACGACGACGCGGAGCGCGTCGCCCTCCAGGCCCGCGTCGCCTCGGTGCGGGCGGCGCTCGAGGCCATCGGGGTCCCGACCCTGCCGACCGAGAGCCACCTGATCCCCGTCATCCTCGGGGACCCCGTGCGCTGCCGGGAGGCGGCGCGGCTCCTGCTCGACGAGCACGGCGTCTACGTGCAGCCGATCGACTACCCGACGGTGGCGCGCGGCACGGAGCGCTTCCGGATCACGACCAGCCCGCTCCACACCGACGCCGACGAGGAGGCCCTGGTGCGCGGCCTCGCCGACGTCTGGGAGCGGCTCGAGCTGCCGCGCGCGGGCGAGCTGCCCGTGCGCACGCGGTCCTGAGCTCGCGTCCTAGTCGGTGACGGCGGATGTGGTCGGACGCGGCGCGATGCGGACCGTGCTGACCGCGCTCGCGCCGGCGGTGCCGTCGCGGGTGGGGGTGATGCGGACGCGCCAGGTGCCGGCGCGGCGCAGGCGGATGGTGCACACGGCGGTGCGGGTGCCTGCCTTCACGCGCACGCGGCAGGTGCCGCGCGCGGTCGTCGCCGCGCGGGCGCCGCGCAGCAGCGTGGCGGCGATGGCGTACGTGGTCCGGGGCGTGGCGGCGAAGACGGCGGTGCGCGTGGAGCCGGCGACGCGTCGCCCGGCCCAGCGGACGTGGTGCGGCCTCGGCGGCGCAGCGGATGCGCCGCCGCTGTCGGTCGCACCTCCGGCGCCGAACGTCACGATGACGTCGCGGTCCTCGGTCATGTCGACGGTGCACGTGCCGGTGCCGGTGCAGGCGCCGCTCCAGCCGGCGAGGGTGCCGCCGCCTGCCGGCGTCGCGGTCAGCACGACCGTCGTCCCCGCGTACGCCGCGGCGGTGCAGGTGCCGCTGCATGCGACCCCAGCCGGGTCGGACGTGACGGTGCCCGCGCCGCTGATCCCGATCGCGAGGCTCCGGGTGTCGTTCTCGGCCGGGTTGGCGACCAGCGTCACGGCGATGGTGCCGTCAAGCGCGGCGGCGACGCCGGCCGAGTTGCCGCCGCTGTCCCCGTCGCCCCAGGCGATGACGCTGCCGTCGGCGCGCAGGGCGGCGAACGCGCTGTAGGTCGAGGAGATGCGCGTGACGTCGATCGTGCCGTTGAGCGCGGTCGAGGCGCTGGCCGAGGAGCCGCCGTAGTCGCTGTCGCCCCAGGTGACGACGCTGCCGTCGGCGCGGACGGCGGCGAACGCCCTGGAGGTCGCGAAGATGCCGGTGACGTCGACGGTGCCGTCGAGCGCGGAGGCCACGCTGGTCGAGGTGCCGCCGTAGTTCGAGCTGCCCCAGGTGACGACGCTGCCGTCGGCGCGGAGGGCGGCGAACGCGAGCTCCGTCGAGGCGACGCGGGTCGCGTCGATCGTGCCGTTGAGTGCGGCGGGGGCGGTGATGGAGATGCCGCCGGTCCCGCCCCAGGAGATGACGCTGCCGTCGGCGCGCAGGGCGGCGAACGCTTGCTGCATCGAGAAGATGCGGATCACGTCGTTCGTGCCGTCGAGCGCGGCGGAGACGCTGCTCGCGTTGCCGCCTTCGTTCGTGCGCCCCCAGGTGATGACGCTGCCGTCGGCGCGCAGGGCGGCGAACGCGCCGTTGCTCGAGGAGATGCGGGTCACGTCGATGGTGCCGTCGAGCTGCGCGGCGGAGGCGCCGCTCGTGATGCCGCCGTAGGACGGGTCCCCCCAGGTGATGACGCTGCCGTCGGCGCGGAGCGCGGCGAACGCGCCGTAGTTCGAGGAGATGCGGGTCACGTCGATCGTGCCGTCGAGCGCGGTGGCGACGCCGCTCGAGGTGCCGCCGAAGCTCGCGTCCCCCCAGGTGATGACGCTGCCGTCGGCGCGCAGGGCCGCGAACGCGGATTGCGTCGAGGCGATGCGCGTGACGCCGATCGTGCCGTTGAGCGCGGTGGCCACGCCGGACGAGTCGCCGCCATGGCTCGTGCTCCCCCAGGTGATGACGCTGCCGTCGGCGCGCAGGGCGGCGAACGCGGATTGCGTCGAGGCGATGCGGGTCGCGTCGATGGTGCCGTCGAGCTGCGAGGCGACGGCGCTCGAGCTGCCGCCGTTGCCCGCGTCGCCCCAGGTGATGACGCTGCCGTCGGCGCGGAGGGCGGCGAACGCGACGTCGTTCGAGAAGATGCGGGTCACGTCGATCGTGCCGTTGAGCGCGGAGGCCACGCCGGACGAGTCGCCGCCGTAGGCCGAGTTCCCCCAGGTGACGACGCTGCCGTCGGCGCGGAGGGCGGCGAACGCGTAGTAGTTTCGATGCTCGCCGCCTGCCCAGCCGTTGAAGGAGGGCGCGGGCGAGCCGAGGGTCGCGTTCGCCTGCGTCGCGCTCGCGCACATCGCGGCGATCGCAGCGGCGATGGCGACGGCGCGGAGCGGGATCGACGGCTTCGACACGGGCAATCGTGGACGGGAGCCTGGGGGTAGGCTCGTGCCGAGGAGGGTACGGGACGCGCGAGGCGCGGGCAATCGCGCGTGCGAGCCGGCCTACAGCCGCGCGTAGTCGACCGGCGCGCCGTCGACCCACGTCTCCTCGACGCGGATCGCGCGCAGGTCGTCCAGGGGCACGGCCAGCGGGTCGTCGGAGAGCACCACGAGGTCGGCCAGCTTGCCCGCCTCGAGCGACCCCACGGCGTGCTCGCGGCGGGTCGCCCGCGCCCCCTCGATTGTGTAGCCGCGCAGCCCCTGCTCGACCGTGATCCGCTGCGCCTCGTCGCCGAGCACGGCGCCGTAGCGGGTGGCGCGGGTGGCGGCCGCCCAGACGGCCTCCAGCGGGTCGGGGCCCGAAACCGGGGTGTCGGACGAGAGGACGGGCGCGATGCCGGCCCGCACGAACTCGCCGTACGGGTTGTAGCGGTGCGCTCGCTCGCCGACCTTGTCGAGCAGCGCGTCGCCCGTCAGGTAGTGGTGGGCCGGCTGGTTGACGGGGATGATCCCGAGCCGCGCGATCTCCGGGACCTGCTCCTCCGACGGCATGCCGCAGTGCTCGATGCGGTGGCGGTGGTCGTCGCGGTTCACGTCGGCGAGCGCCTCGTTGACGGCGTCGAGCACGATCTGGATCGCCGAGTCGCCCTGCGCGTGCGTGCCGGTCTGCAGCCCGAAGCGGTGCGCGCGGCGGATCAGGCGACGCAGCTCGGCCGGCTCGTGGTAGAGCTGACCGTGGTGGCACGGGTCGAAGCGGTAGCCGCTCTCGAAGTAGGCCGTCAGCCCGGTCAGCGAGCCGTCGGCGTAGAGCTTGAGTCCGGCGAAGGCGAGGTGGTCATCGCCGAGGCGCGAGCGCAGGCCGAGCTCCACGAGCGCCTCGAGCAGCGTCGAGAGGGTGAGCATCGAGACGCGCAGCTGCAGACGGCCGTCGTCGCGCGCGGACAGGTACGTCTCCATCTCGCGGCGCGTCACCTGGCAGTCGGTCACCGACGTGATGCCGGAGCGCAGCAGCATCGTCTGCGCGTTGCAGAGCAGATCGACGAGGCGCTCGGGGGCGTCGGGGATGTGGATGTTCGGCCCGTGGTCGAGCGTCTTGACGCCCTCGGGGCCGGTGATCAGGTCGATCGAGGCGTCCCACAGCGCGCCGGTCGGATCGCCCTGCCCGTCGCGCTCGATCCAGCCGCCGGGCGGATCGGGGGTGTCGCGCGTGATGCCGTTCGCGGCCAGGCAGTGGCTGTTGACCATCACGCCGTGCCCCGAGCGGTGCATCACCGCGACGGTGCGGTCGGTCGCGACGCGGTCGAGATCGGCCGCCGTCGGGTTGCGCCCCTCGGCGAGGTCGACGAGGTGCACGCCGAAGCCCCACACGTCGGCCGTCGGCGGCAGGCTGTCGCGGCGCCGCTCGAGCTGCCGGACGAGCGCGTCGATGCTCGTCACCTCGGGCGGCGCGCAGTCGACCCAGGCCGCGCACTGCCCCAGCATCAGGGGGTGCGTGTGGGCGTCGACGAAGCCCGGCATCAGCGTGCGCCCGCCGAGGTCGACCTCGGCGGCGTCGCGGCCGGCCGCCGCGCGGCAGTCGTCGAGCGACCCCACGTGCAGGATCCGGCCGTCGAGGAGGGCGATGGCCTCGACCCGCCCGGGGTCGGCCATGGTCAGGATCGGCCCGCCCGCGATGACGGTGCGACGGTTCACCGGATCAGCCTATCCGCCGGCGCCCTACGCCGCGATGAAGTCGTCGAAGTCGGGGCGCAGCGTGTCGCGCCAGTAGTCGAGCATGAAGCCCGACCAGTTGTTGCGCACGCTGCCGTCGGCGGTCACGTACCAGGAGCGGCAGCCGCTGGCCCACACCGACAGGCCGAGG
>CAIQOY010000080.1 GCA_903873565.1 uncultured Actinomycetes bacterium | reverse complement strand
GGCCACATGCACGACTTCTTCGGGGCCCTCTCGATCGCGCCGGACTCGACCCCCGCCTCCCTGCGCGCCGCGAACGCCGGCCGCGACGACGCGACCTGCAGCCGCGGCGACGACGGCTCCGCCTACTGGGTGCCGGGCCTGATGGCCGACGGCCAGACGGTGCTGCCGGACACGGTGCGCGCCAAGTACCGGCCCGCCCGCAGCCGCTCGGGACGCACCGCGACCTTCCCGGACGACTTCCAGGTCGTGCGCGGCGACAAGGCGGCCACCGCGCCGCAGCGGGGCATCGGCTTCCACTGCGGCGAGGACGACGCGCCGCTGACCGCCGACGTGCCGACCTGCACCGACGGCGAGCTCGTCGCCGTGGTCCGGTTCGCGAGCTGCTGGGACGGCGTCAACGCCTTCCTGCCCGGCTCCGCCCACGTGGCGATGCCGGTGCGGCGCGGCACCTGCCCGAGCACCCACCCGGTCGCGATCCCCGAGCTGACGCTCGAGGTCAGCTACCCGACGGACGGGCTGCCGCACGCCTGGAGCCTGCACTCGGGCTCCACCGCCGGCTACCACGCCGACTTCATGAACGGCTGGGAGCCGGGCGCGATCGCCCGCCTCGCCGGACCGCCCCGACGGGCCTAGCCCGCGATCTCCGCGCTGCGCGCCGCGACGTACGCGTCGATCTCGGCGAGCAGCGCGGGGTCGATCGGCGGGGGCTCGTGCGCCGCGAGGCGCTCCCGCCAGAGGTCCTCGGCGCGCTGGTCGGCCGTCTTCGCCCCGGCGGCCCGCCAGCGCTCCACGTTCATGGTGCTGCCCACCGCGGGCCGGTGGAAGCAGTCGCGGAAGCGGGTCAGCGTGTGCTCGACCCCGAAGAAGTGGCCGCCCGGCCCCACCTCGCGGATCGCGTCCAGCGCCAGCTCGTCGTCGTCGACGACGAAGGGCCCGTACTCGGCGCAGAGCGAGCCGATGATGTCGATGTCGATCATCAGCTTCTCGTAGCCGGCGATCAGGCCCGCGTCGAGCCAGCCCGCGGCGTGCATCACCACGTCGGCGCGGGCGTCGAGCGACGCCTTGAGGATCTGCATCGCCTCCCAGCCGGCCTGCGCGTCGGCGACCTGGCTGGTGGTCAGCCCGCCGCCGAGGGCGCGCGTCGGCAGGCCGTAGTGGCGCGCCAGCTGGGCGTGGGCCACGACCCCCTTGGCGAGCTCGGGGCCGCCGAAGCCGGCGGCACCCGACTGCATGTCGGTGACGGGCAGGCCCACCCCGAGCAGCACCGGGCAGCCGGGGCGCACGGCCTGGATCAGGCTGATCGCGGCGAACGCCTCGGCCAGCATCTGCGCGGTGCCGCCCGCCAGCGTGACGGGCGCCATCGCGCCGAGCAGCGCGCCGGGCATCACGATCGGGGCCTGCCCGTGGCGGGCCAGACCCATCATCGCGTCCGACATGCGCTCGTCCCAGCGCAGCGGCGAGTTCGAGTTGACGATCGCGGTCATCGCGCAGCGCCCGTCGAGCCCGCCGAGCGCGAGATCGGCGATGCGTACCGAGTCCTCCACCGCGTCGGGCGTGCTGACGGCGGCCATGAACGGCTTGTCCGACTCGACGGCGAGCGTGCGCACGAGGTGCAGGTGCCGGATCTCGACGTCGACGTCCTGCGCCTCGACCACCACCCCGCCCGCCACGTCGAGCTCGTCGGCGTCCTGGATCAGGGCCACCAGGTTGCGCAGGTCCTCGAGGGTGCCGTTCCGGCGCTCGCCGGCCTGCAGCACGAAGGGGGAGCCGTAGGACGGCGCGAAGGCGGTGACGCCCTGCCCGATCGGGATGTCGCGAGCCGGGTTGCGGGCGTGCCACGTGTAGGAGGAGGGCGCCAGCGCCACCTGCGCGGCGACCCAGTCGGCGTCGAAGCGGACGGTCTCGCCGTCGACCTCCTGCCCCGCCTCGGCCAGCACGGCGAGGGCGCGCGGGTTCTCGACCTGCACCCCGAGCTCCGAGACGATCGTGCGCCAGGCGGCGTCGATCGCCGCGATGTCGGCGGCGCTGAGGAGATCGACCGGCGGGCGCGCGACGCGTAGCATGGCGGCAG
>CAIQOY010000079.1 GCA_903873565.1 uncultured Actinomycetes bacterium | reverse complement strand
TCGCGCACGAGCCACGGCAGGTCCGGGTCGAGCGCGACCTCGTAGGCCGCGTGGCCGAGCTCGTGCAGCGTGGTCTCGAGCCAGCGCACCGTCGGCGTCAGGTTGAGGAGCGTGCGCACGTCGCCGCGGCGGTCGATGTGCATCATGAAGGCGTGCTGGTCCTTGCCGGGCCGGGGCAGGACGTCCGAGCGGGCGACGACCGCCTCCATCGGCTGGCCGAGGTCGGCGAAGTAGGCGCAGGCCGCGGCCAGCGCGTCCACCTGGCCGATCACGGGCTCGAGGGGATCCGGCCCGACGCTCGGCGCCTCCTGCCCGAACAGGTCGACGAGGTGCCAGGGCAGAAGCGGCGCGTCGTCGGGCAGCCCGAGCGCCGCGCGCCGCTCGGCGGCGATGCGATCGCGCTCGGCGGCCCAGGCGCCCGCGAGGCGCGCCTCGAGGTCGTCGAGGAGCGCGTAGAGGCGGTCCTCGTCGAGCTCGTCGAGGGCGAGGCTCATGGCGTAGTGGTCGCGGTGGCCGAGCGCGCGGGCCGCCTCGTTGCGCAGCCGCACGAGCTCGCGCAGGGGGCCCGCGGCCTCCGCCCCCACCCCGCGCGCGCTCGTCCAGACGCGCTCGCGCTCGGCGAGGTCCGTGCTCGTCTGCAGGACCCGGTCGACGGCGGCGGCGTCGAGCTCGCGGTCGCCGTCGGTCGCGCG
The DNA here is from genome assembly GCA_903873565.1 of uncultured Actinomycetes bacterium. GTDB lineage: Bacteria > Actinomycetota > Thermoleophilia > Gaiellales > F1-60-MAGs149 > F1-60-MAGs149. Next base: position 3,878 of record CAIQOY010000079.1, on the reverse strand, counting down.
GTAGCGCGAGTGGATGCCCATCAGCTCCGTCTCGAGCCGCACGATCCTGTCGATCAGCTCGGGCGGCCGCCGGCGGCCCGCGGTCATCAGCCGCAGCACCTCGGCGCGGCGGGCCTCGAGCGGCGTGTCGTCGGCCGGCACCGCGGCCGCGGCGAGCGCGGGCTCGGCGAGGGCGTGCTCGAGGGCGGCGCTCGCCGCCTCGGCGGCCTGGGCGTGCTCGTCGGTCGCGTCGCAGGCCATCGCCCACCAGGCGCGGTTGGCGTCCGCCTCGAGGCCCGCCAGGCACGCCTCCGCGGCGTCGAGGGCGCTCACCGGGCGCGCGGCGGCTGCACGTCGACCCACGGGTCGTGGCCGCCCTTGAGGCGGTAGACCCCGTAGGCGGCGGCCCCGGCGAGCACCAGCACGCGCACCGTCTTCGAGGCCACGAAGAGCCCCGTGCCCACCGCCACGGCGGCGGCGATCATGATCGCCTTCTGGTCGTCCTCGCCCATCAGGAACCCCCTCCGACGACGGGCAGCCCGAGCTTGCGGCGGCCCCGCTCGGGGCGCGGCATGCCCTCGGCGATCCAGGCGTCGATCTCGGTGAACAGCTCGTCCACGAGGCGCTCCTGCGGCACCCGCCGCAGCACCTCGCCGTGCGCGTAGATGTGGCCCGCGTCGCGGCCGCCGGCGATGCCGAAGTCGGCGTCGCCCGCCTCGCCCGGCCCGTTCACGGCGCAGCCCATCACGGCCACCTCGAAGTGCTCGCGGTAGCCGCGCAGGCGGTCCTCGACCACGCCGGCGAGCTCGTGCACCTCGACGTTGGTGCGGCCGCAGGACGGGCAGGCGATCAGCTCGGGGCCCATGTGGCGCAGGCCGAGCGCGCGCAGGATGTCGAACGCGACGCGCACCTCCTCGACCGGGTCGGTCGAGAGCGACACGCGGATCGTGTCGCCGATGCCCTCCTCGAGCAGCGTGCCGATGCCGATCGACGACTTGACGGCGCCCGTCACCAGCGTGCCCGCCTCGGTCACGCCGAGGTGGAGCGGGTAGGGCACGAGCTCCGAGAGCTTGCGGTAGGCGCCGATCATGACCGGCACCGACGACGACTTGACCGAGATCTTGAAGTCGTGGAAGCCGAGCTCCTCGAGGATCTCGACCTCCTCCATCGCCGCCTTCACGAGCGCGCCGACGGGGTCGGCCGTCGCCGTCCAGCGCAGGTGCTCGGGCAGGGAGCCGGAGTTGGCCCCGATCCGCATCGGGGTGCCCGTCTCCTGCGCCTTCCGCACCACCTCGCGCACCTTGTCGGGGCCGCCGATGTTGCCGGGGTTGATGCGCACCGCCGCGACGCCCGCGTCCATCGCCTTGAGGGCCAGCGAGGCGTTGAAGTGGATGTCGGCGATGATCGGCACGGGGCTCTCCGCGATGATCCGCGGCAGCGCCTCCACGTCGGGCAGGCCGGGCACGGCCACGCGCACCACGTCGACGCCCGCCTCGGCGAGCCGCCCGACCTGCGCGAGGGTCGCGTCCGCGTCGTGCGTCTTGGTGGTCGTCATCGACTGGACCACGACCGGCGCGCCGCCCCCGATCGGGACGCCGCCCACGTTGATCTGGCGCTGGCTGGCCATCGGCGGAAGTCTACTCCCCGGCTACGGGCCGCCGAAGCGGCCGATGTCGTTGTTGAGGCCGATCGCGAACAGGACCAGCATCACGGCGATGCCGACGATGCTGACCCGCTCGATCGTGACGCGCGAGACGGGGCGACCGCGCCGCACCTTCTCGATCAGCGCCATCAGGATGTGCCCGCCGTCGAGCGGCAGGAACGGCAGCAGGTTGAAGATCGCCAGGGCCAGCGAGACCACGCCGAGGGTCCACAGGAAGGAGCCCGAGCGCACGCTCTCCTCGGAGGCCGCGGTGATGCCCACGATGCTCGACACCTGCTCGTGCCCGTCGGAGGTCGCGACGATGTTCTTGAGCCCCACGAGCGACTCGCGGGTGATCACCCAGGTCCAGGTGGCGGCGCTGCCAGCGGCCTGTGGCACGCTCTCGCGCTCGGTCCCCGCGGACTGCTGCAGGAAGGTGAACCCGAGCAGCCAGCGCCCGTCGGACGCCTCCGGCCGCACCGGGTCGAGCGTGACCGGCTGGCCGTCGCGCTCGACCTGGAGCGTCACCAGCCCGCCCTTCGAGTCCTGCACGGCCTGCGAGACGGCCTGCCAGTCGCCGTCGACCGGCGTCCCGTTGACGGCGGTGATGCGGTCGCCCGCCTCGAGCCCCGCGGCCGCGGCCGGGGCGCCCGACACGGACTGCACGGTGGTCGTCGTCTCCAGCATCGGCACGCCGCTCCAGAAGAAGAGCGTCAGGCAGACCAGGGCCGCGGCCACGTTGGCGGCCGGACCGGCGGCCACGATCGCGATCCGCCGCCACACCGGCAGCCGCCAGTAGGCGCGCGGGTCGAGGTCGTCGGCGAGCCGGGTCAGGTCCTTCTTCGCCTGCTGGTAGGTCTTCGGGTGCAGCCGGTCCTGCTCGGCCTCGAGGGCCAGGAGCGCGCGCTGCGCGGCGCCCTGGGCGGCCGGGCTCGCGTCGAGGATCAGCGCGCCCCGGAGCTCCGCGATGGCGGGCCCGAGCAGGTCGCGCTGGCCCTCGGGGCGACGCAGCTCGGCCTCCTCGAGGGCGTCCTGGAGGACGATCTCGTCGCCCTTCTGCGGCCGGTTCATCCCGACGATGCGCACGTAGCCGCCGAGCGGGATCAGGCCGAGCCCGTACTCGGTCTCGCCGCGGCGGAAGGACAGCGCCACCGGCGGGAAGCCGACGAGGAAGCGCGTGGCCCGCGCGCCGACGAGGCGCGCCACGACGAAGTGGCCGAGCTCGTGCACGAACACGAGCAGGAGCAGGCCGAGGATCACGTAGAGCCAGGTCATGCGGCGCCCCCGAGCCGGGCGGCCACGCGCGCGCGCGCCGCGGCGTCCGCCGCGAGCACCGCCTCGAGCGCGTCGGCGGGCCCGCCGCCGTCGTGGTCGAGCGCGTCCCGCACGAGCGCCTCGATGTCGAGGAACCCGATCCGTCCTGCGAGGAAAGCGGCCACTGCCTCCTCATTCGCAGCGTTGAGGGCCGCCGGCGCGGTCCCGCCGGCGCGGCCCGCCTCGATCGCGAGGCCAAGGCAGCCGAAGGCGGCGTGGTCGGGCGGCTCGAAGGCGAGGGACAGCGCCTGGGTCAGGTCCAGCGGCCGGGCGTCGACGGGCGCACGCCGGGGCCAGGTCAGCGCCCACGAGATCGGCACCCGCATGTCGGGGTGGCCGAGGTGCGCGATCAGGGCGCCGTCGCGCAGGCGCGCCATGCCGTGCACGATCGACTGCGGGTGCACGACCACCTCGATCCGCTCGTACGGCACCCCGAACAGGTAGTGCGCCTCGATCACCTCGAGGCCCTTGTTCATCAGGGTGGCGGAGTCGACGGTGATCTTCGCGCCCATCGCCCAGGTCGGGTGCGCGAGCGCCTGCTCGACGGTGACGCCCTCGAGCTCGTCGCGGCTGCGGCCCCGGAAGGGCCCGCCCGAGGCGGTGATCACGAGCGACTCGACCTGCTCGGCCGGCGCGTCGCCGACGCACTGCATCAGCGCGGAGTGCTCGGAGTCGACGGGCAGGATCGCGCCGCCGCCCGCACGGGCCGCGGCGAGGACCAGCGGCCCGCCCGCCACGAGGCTCTCCTTGTTGGCGAGGGCGAGGTCGCGGCCGGCCTCCAGCGCAGCGAGGCTGGCGCGCAGCCCGGCGGCCCCCACCACGGCGTTGAGCACGATGTCGGCCTCCGCCTCGCGGGCGATCGCCTCGACCGCGTCGGGCCCGCCCGCCACGGGGCGGCCGAGCTCGGCCGCGGCGCGCTCGGCCGCCGCGGGGTCGGCCAGCG
>CAIQOY010000078.1 GCA_903873565.1 uncultured Actinomycetes bacterium | reverse complement strand
TGCCGATCGCGAACGCGGGCACGAGCGCCCGGCGCAGCGCGCCGGCGGGCGAGGTCACCTCGGCGGCGGGTTGCACCATGACGAGCAGGCCGAAGGGGCGCCCTCCCTGCGTCGGGAACACGCCGCGTGCGATCGCGACCTCGCCTCTGAGGGCAGGCGGCAGGACGCCCGCGGGGAGCTCGACCGCCCGTCCGGCGGCGAGGTCCCCGAGGATCGGATCCGGGAGCTTCCCGAGCTGTATCGGCACGAGCCCGAGGATCTCCGCACTCGCGGTCACCGGGCTGACCAGCGGGAGGTAGTAGATGTCGCCGCCGTACGCCTCACCGAGGTAGTCACGGGTCGCCTCCGGAACCTCCTCGCCCATGAACGCCGGGCCGAAGCGCTCCGCGTAGATCTTCGAGATCGCCGTCGCCGCCTGGCGCAGGTCGCGGACCTGCTCGGCGCGCTTGACCTCGCGCTGCTCGTCGGCGAAGCGGTCGACGGAGCGCACGGTCAGGACGGCCGTGACGGCGAGCGCCACGACCACCGGGACGATGCCGATGATCAACAGGCGCGCGCGCAGGCTACGCAGCGCCAGCATCGTCCCCGACCTTGTAGCCGACGCCCCAGACCGTGACGATCGGGCAGTCGTCGCCGAGCTTGCGGCGCAGCTGGCGCACGTGCACGTCGACAGTGCGCGTGTCGCCGGCGAAGGTGTAGCCCCAGACCCGCTCGAGCAGCTGGTCGCGGGTCAGCACGTGGCCGCGCTCCTCGAGCAGCGCCCACAGGAGGTCGAACTCCTTCGGGGCCAGCTGCACCGGGGCGTCGCCGAGCGTGACCTCGTGGCGGCCGCGGTCGATCGTGACGCGGCCGTGGGTCAGCACGCCGCCGACGGGCTCGGGCTGGGCCGGCGCGCGGCGCAGGATCGCCTTCACGCGCGCCACGAGCTCGCGCACGTTGAACGGCTTCGTGAGGTAGTCGTCGGCGCCGACCTCGAGGCCGACGATCTTGTCGACGTCGTCATCGCGAGCCGTGACCATGATGATCGGCACCTGCGAGACGGCGCGGATCCGCCGGCAGACCTCGAGGCCGTCGATGTCCGGCAGGTTGAGGTCGAGGACGACGAGGTTCGGGGGCGCCTCCTCCATCCGGCGCAGCGCCTCCTCGCCGTGCGTGACGTGCTCCGCCTCGAAGCCGGCGCGCTCCAGGTAGGTGCGCACGGGCGTGGCGATGTTGACCTCGTCCTCGACGATGAGAATGCGCTCGGGCACGGCGGCGCCCCTTAGGGCTCGAGGGTGACGGTGACCGTGCGGTCCGCTTCAGCATACGAGACCGGCTCGGCCCCGTCGGTGCTGTACGCGCCCGTGCCGCGCACCTGCACGCTGCCGATGCCCATGTACACGACCTCGCGCAGCTCCTCGGCGCCGAGGATCGCGATCGTGAACAGGCCGGGCTGCTCGTGCCAGAGCTTGACGGGGCGCAGCACGCGCCACTCGTTGCCGCGCGCCCCGCGCTTGAGGCGCACGCAGCGCGGCAGGGGCCGGCCGTCGACGCAGGAGAGCCCGCGCGCGCCGAGCGCCGCCGGCGCGAGGATGCGCGCGCCCCTGCCGATGTGCCCCACCATCAGGACGGACGCGACGCCGGTGCCGTCCGCCGCCGTGGCGGCGGGGTCGGCGACGGCGCGCACGACCACGTCGCCCGAGGCCTCGGGCAGCTCGAACGTGTGGGAGGCGGCCGCCGCCGGTGCGAGCACCAGGAGCAGGCCGAGGGCGAGCAGGATCCCGCGCACCCCCGCATTATGCGCGCGCCCCGCAGGCGGGGTGTGAGGGAACCGTAAGGGCCTAGGACCGCGGGTAGTCGTGGAAGCCGCGGCCCGTCTTGCGGCCGAGGCGCCCCTCCGCCACCAGCTCGAGCAGGAGCGGGTGCGGCGCGTAGCGCTCGTCGCCGAGGCCGGCCGCGATGGCCTCGGAGGCGTGCACCTGCACGTCGAGGCCGATCAGGTCGATCAGAGCCAGGGGGCCCATCGGCCAGCCCGCCCCCGCCTTCAGCGCGCGGTCCATGTCGGCGGGGTCGACGCCGGTCTCGGCGAGCGCGCGGACCGCGTCGTTGAGCATCGGCACGAGGACGCGGTTGACGATGAAGCCGGGCGTGTCGGGGCACGGCACGGCCTCCTTGCCGAGGCCCTCCGCGAAGGCCAGCGCCTCGGCGTAGGCGGCCTCCTCGACGAGCGCGGTGCGCACCACCTCGACGAGCGGCATCACGGGCGCCGGGTTGAAGAAGTGCAGGCCGACGACGCGGCCGGGCCGGCCGCTGGCCTCGGCGATGCCGGTCACGGAGATCGCGGAGGTGTTGGTGGCGAGGATCGCCTCGGGCCGGGTCGCCTCGGCGAGCGCGGCGAAGAGCGCGTGCTTGGCCGCCGGGATCTCCGCGATCGCCTCGATCACGAGATCGCAGCCGGCGAGGCCCCCGACGTCCTCGGCCACGGCCAGCCGCGCGAGCGCCTCGTCGCGCGCCGCCTCGTCCAGCTGCCCCTTCTCGACGCGCCGCCCGAGCCCGCGGCGGACCGTCTCGAGGCCGCGCTCGCGGGCCTCGGCCGCGCCGTCCATGC
>CAIQOY010000077.1 GCA_903873565.1 uncultured Actinomycetes bacterium | reverse complement strand
GCCGCGCGCGTGGACGGCGTCGATCAGCCCCTGCGCGTAGGCGGGCAGCGGGCGCCCGGCGTCGGTCTCGTGGCGCGCGACGATGTCCGCCATCGGGTGCCCGGTCAGGTCCTCCTGGTAGAGCAGGAGCACCGCCGCGCGGCGCGCCTGCCGGCGCGAGCCGTCGTCCCCCGCCGCCGCCACGTCAGCCCTCCCCGAGGCTCGTGAGCGCGTGGCCGACCTCGTCGAGGTACGTCGTCGTGTAGCGGCCGGCCCGGAACGAGGGCTCGTCGACGATCTCGCGCAGGAGCGGGATCGTGGTCGGGATCCCCTCGACCACGAACTCGTCGAGGGCGCGGGCCGCGCGGTCGAGCGCCATCTGCCGGTTCGGGGCGGTCACGATCAGCTTGGCGATCATCGAGTCGTAGAAGGGCGGCACGGTGGCGCCGTCCTCGACGAAGGTGTCGATGCGGATGCCCGGCCCGAGCGGCGGGCGGAAGCGGGTGATCAGGCCCGGCCCCGGCCGGAACCCGTGCATGGGGTCCTCCGCGTTGATCCGGAACTCGATCGCGTGGCCGCGGCGCTCGGACGGGTCCCAGGCGGGCACCCCGTCGCCGCCGGCGACGGACAGCTGCGCCTGCACGAGGTCGAAGCCCGTGACCTCCTCGGTGACCGGGTGCTCGACCTGCAGGCGCGTGTTCATCTCCATGAAGTAGAAGGCCTGGTCGGCGCCGACCAGGAACTCGATCGTCCCCGCCCCCGCGGAGGAGAGGGCCTGGAGCGCGTCGGCCGCCGCGGCCTCCATCGTGACCAGGGTCTCCGGCGCGAGGAAGGGCGACGGCGACTCCTCGATCAGCTTCTGGTGGCGGCGCTGGATCGAGCACTCGCGCTCGCCGAGCACGAGCCCGCCGCCGCGGCCGTCCCCCATCACCTGGATCTCGATGTGGTGGGCGTCGATCACGGCCTTCTCGAGGTACATGCCGGCGTCGCCGAAGGCCGCGTCGGCCTCGGTGCTCGCGGCGAGGAAGGCGTCGCGCACCTCGCCGGGGTCGCGCACGAGGCGCATGCCCTTGCCGCCGCCGCCCGCGGCGGCCTTCAGGAGCACCGGGTAGCCGGCCTCCTCGGCCACCGCCGCCGCCTCGTCGGGGCCCGACAGGCGCCCGCCCGAGCCGGGCACGAGCGGCAGGCCCGCGGCGCGCATCGTGTCCTTGGCGACGGCCTTGTCGCCCATCGTCTCGATCGCCTCGGCCGACGGGCCGACCCAGACCAGGTCGTGCTCGGCGCAGGCCCGCACCAGCTCGGTGCTCTCCGCGAGGAAGCCGTAGCCCGGGTGCACCGCGTCGCAGCCGGTCGTCTGGGCCGCCGCGATCAGGCGGTCGACGCGCAGGTACGACTCCGACGCCTGCGGCGGGCCGATCTGCACGGACTGGTCGGCCATGCGCACGTGCATGGCGTCCCGGTCCGCGGTCGAGTGGACGGCGACCGCCTCGATCCCGAGCTCGCGGCAGGCGCGGATGATCCGGACGGCGATCTCGCCCCGGTTCGCGACGAGGCAGCGGCGCAGCACCGCGGCCTCAGGCCCCGCTGGGGTCGATCTCGAACAGCGGCTGCCCGAACTCGACGGGCTGGGCGTCCTCGACGAGGATGCGGCGCACGGTCCCGGCGGTCTCGGACTTGAACTCGTTGAAGAGCTTCATCGCCTCGAGGATGCAGAGCACCTGGCCGACCTCGACGCGCTGGCCCTCCTCCACGAACGCGGGCTCGCCCGGCGCGGACGAGCGGTAGAACGTGCCGACCATCGGGCTGGTGACCACGTCGCCCGCGGGCGCGGCCGGGGCCGCGGCCTCCGCGGGCGCGGCGGCTGGCGCCGCCTGCACCACCTGCGGCACCGGGGCCTGCTGGCGCAGCGTGATGCGGGTGCCGTTCTCCTCCACGGTGAGCTCGCCGAGCCCCGTCTCCTCGAGCAGGTCGACGAGCCCGCGGATGCGGTCCTCCTCCTCGTTGGTGACGCCGGAGGCGATCGCCT
>CAIQOY010000076.1 GCA_903873565.1 uncultured Actinomycetes bacterium | reverse complement strand
GGCCCGCGCCGCAGCACGGGCGGCAGGGTCTGCCAGAGCCGGCCGCGCGGGTGCGCGCGCAGGTCGTCCTGCGTCTCGGGTGGACGGCGCTGGGTGTGCGCGAAGTCGATCGGCGGGTGGTGCGTGTCGCGGTGCTCGGGGTCCCGCATGGCGGCCTCCTCGGTCGATGACCGCCACGCTATGCCCGTCATGGGGCGCGGCCACCGGGGTCCCCCGTCGAGCGGGTGCGGGGACCCCACCGGGAGGGCTCCGGCGGGTTGTGGCGTATGGTGTGAGCACGGAGCCGCGCCGATCGCGGCCCATCGCGGGACGTGCTGCCGAGTCCGGTCGCGCGTCATGACTCGGAAGGACGACATATGCGATTCGCCGACTTCGATCTCCGTCCGGAGATCCTCAGGGCCCTCGACGACCTCGGCTACGAGGAGCCCACCCCGATTCAGGAGGGCACGATCGACGCCCTCCTCCGGGACAAGGACATGATCGGCCAGGCCCAGACCGGGTCCGGCAAGACGGCCGCCTTCATGCTGCCGATCCTCGACCGCATCGAGGAGGACTCGACCGACCTGCAGGCGCTGGTCCTGTGCCCGACGCGCGAGCTCGCGCTGCAGGTCGCCGACGCCACGCGCTCGTTCGCGAAGTACCTCGACGGCGTCGAGGTGGTGCCGGTCTACGGCGGCGCGCCGATCGTGGACCAGATCGCGGCCCTCGGGCGCGGCGGCCAGATCGTGGTCGGCACCCCCGGCCGCGTCCTCGACCTCCTGCGCCGCGGCAAGATGATCCTCTCGGACTGCCGCATGGTCGTCCTCGACGAGGCCGACGAGATGCTCTCGATGGGCTTCATCGACGACGTCCGCGACATCTTCAAGCGCACGCCGTGGGGCAAGCAGACGGCGCTCTTCTCGGCCACGATGCCCGACCCGATCAAGCGCCTCGCCGAGGAGGAGCTGCACGCGCCCGTCCACGTGAAGATCGCCTCCAAGGAGATCACGGTCGACACGATCGAGCAGCGCGTCGCCTTCTGCGAGCCGAAGGACAAGATCGATCTCCTGGAGCGCTTCATCGAGGAGACGAAGCCGCGCTGCGCGATCGTCTTCGCCCGCACGAAGATCGGCACGCAGCGCCTCGCCGACGACCTCAAGCGCCGCGGCCACAAGGTGCGCGCGCTGCACGGCGACATGAGCCAGGGCTCGCGCGACTCCGTGATGATCGCGTTCCGCAGCCAGCGCGTGCCGCTGCTCGTGGCCACCGACGTGGCCGCGCGCGGCCTCGACGTCAGCCACGTCACGCACGTCGTCAACTACGAGCTGCCCGACGAGGCCGAGGTCTACGTGCACCGGATCGGCCGCACGGGCCGCGTCGGCCGCGAGGGCTTCGCCATCAGCTTCGTCGCCAAGAAGGAGCAGCCGAAGCTGGCCCAGGTCGAGGCGCTCCTGAAGCGCAAGATCGAGGTCTGGGACGGCCAGGGCGGGCGGACCCCGGCGCCGGCCGAGACCGTCGACGCCGATGCGGCCGTCGACGAGGTCGTCGCCGTGGCCGCCGAGACCAGTGGGCAAGCGCCGTCGGAGACCCCGAGCGGCGAGGCCGCGGCCGAGGGCGACCGCCCCAAGCGCCGCCGGCGCCGCCGCGGCGGCCGCGGGCGCGGGCAGGC
>CAIQOY010000075.1 GCA_903873565.1 uncultured Actinomycetes bacterium | reverse complement strand
GGTAGAAGATGTTCCCGGCGAGGGTCGCGGCGAAGCCGGCGGAGAGCCCGGCCGCTGCGGCGACCACGAGCCCGTCGTCGCCGGGCCGGGCGGAGCGGGCGCGGCCGGCGCGCAGGAGCGTCCGCAGCCGGCTCGCGACCCACAGGAGCAGCGCCAGCCAGACGATGGCGCCGGCGAGGCCCGTCTCGGTCAGGGTCGCGACGATGAACGAGTGGGGGCCGAAGTCGGCCCGGCCCGTCTGGAACTGGTAGTAGACGGCGAAGTTGTTGATCCCGATCCCGAACAGGGGCGAGGTCTCCATCACGGGCACGATCAGCTCGAAGAACTCGATGTGGGCCTGGGACGAGCGGCTGTCGGTGGCGGTGCGCGACTCGAGCAGCTGGCCGAGCTGCTGGGTGCGCCCGGCGGCGAAGGCGCCGCCGAGGACGGCGAGGATCGCCAGGGCCACGACGATGTGACGGTTGAACAGCCGGCCCCGGTACCACCACAGGAGGAGGAGCACCCCGACCCCGATGCCGAGCAGGCCGCTGCGCGACTGGGTCAGGATGGCGGCGGTCAGGAGCACCATTCCGGCGGCGGTCAGCAGGGTGCGGTGCCGGCGCGCCCAGCCCTCCCGGGCGCCCGCGATCAGCGCGGTCACGAGCAGGAGCGGCACCCCCACCATCACGCCGAGGTGGTTCGGGTCCTCGCTGAAGCCGGTCAGCCGGTAGACCTCGGCCTGCCCGGTCACGCCGTACTGGTCGAACGACGAGACCACGCCGTAGAGGTTGGCGCCGAGGACGCGGGCCCCGGGGAAGATCGGCGCGAGCAGGACGCGGTCGAGCTCGACCCCGGTCGCCGTGCGCACGGCGGTCTGCACGATGCCGTAGGCCGCGCTGGCCGTCACCCCGGCGACCAGCGCCCCGGCCACCCGCCACCAGAGCTCGCGCCCGCGGCGGGCCAGGTGGGCGATCCCGCAGACCAAGAACAGCGCGAACAGGAGCCACTTCGCGAACCCCTTCGACCACTGCGCCATCGCCTGGTTGGTGTCGAGCCCGAGGTAGCCCGCGAGGTGGACGGCGGCGAGCAGCAGCACGAAGCCGAGGGCGACGGCCGCCGCGGGGTGCAGGCGCGCGTCGCGGCGCACGAGGCGGTCGATCGCGAACAGCCCGACGAAGGCGACCTGCAGGAGGTCGACGAGGGTGACGCGGCCCGCGGCCTCCCACGACATCTTCTGCCACGTGGCCGCGAGGGCGACCAAAAGCAGCAGCGCGTCGAGCAGGGTGATGCCGCGCAGGAGGCGCATCGCCCCATTGTGTACCGCGCACAGGGCCGCAGCCCTGCCCGCTAGGCCAGGGCGACGAGGGCCAGCGGGATGCCGGACGGGTCGCGGACGAGGACCGCGCCGTCGCGCTCGGCCGTCTCGGACCCCGCGGCGCGCAGGCGGTCGACGAGCGCCCCGAGCTCCGCGCCGGGCACGCCGAGCTCGGCGCGGGCGAGGCGCGCGGTGCCGGGCCCGGCGGCCGCTGCGCCCGCGCTGCGCCAGGTGTTCGCGCCGACGTGGTGGTGGTAGCCGCCCGCCGACAGGAACGCCGCCTGCGGCCCGTAGGTGGCGACGAGGTCGAGGCCGAGCACGTCGCGGTACCACGCGATCGCGGCCGGCACGTCGGCGACCTGGAGGTGGATGTGCCCCATGCGGGTGCCCGCGGGCAGCCCCGCGTAGGGGTCGGCCGGGTCGGCGAGGGCGAGCAGGTCGGGCAGGTCGAGCGGGAGGGTCGTCATCAGCTCCTGCACCCGCCCGTCCCAGATCGCGCGGTCGCGGTCCGCGTACACCTCGATCCCGTGGCCGTCGGGGTCGCGCAGGTAGAGGGCCTCGGAGACGACGTGGTCGCTCGCGCCCTCGAGGGGCACGCGGCCGTCGGCGGCGTGCTGCGTCCAGCGGGCGAGGTCCGCGCGGTCGGGCACGAGCAGCGCGAGGTGGAACAATCCCGCCTCACCGCCGGCGGGCCGCGCGTCCGGCTCCTCCACGAGCCGCACGAGCGGGGCGTCGACCCCGAGGGTCGCCGCGGCCGCGTCCTCGGCGAGCACGCGCAGCCCGATCAGGTCCCGGTAGTAGGCGATCGAGCGGGCGCGGTCGGCGACGACCAGGTCGACGGGGCCGGGGCGCAGGTCGGTCAGGCGGTCGCCCATGCCCTGCCACGAACGACGCCCCGCGTGCGGGCATTCCTGAGGAATCCCGCGCCCGGGGGCGAAACCGGCGGCAGACTGGGCCCGTGCACCGCCGCCTGCCGCTGATCCCGCTCCTCCTCGCCGCCTGCCTCGCCGCGGTCCCCGCCGCGCTGGGCAAGGCGCCCGCGGCCGTCGTCACGGACCCCGAGATCAGCTGGGTCCGGGTCGGCCTCGTCACGCCGGCCCCGGGGCAGCCGTCCGCGCTCGCGAACCGCATCGTCGTGCGGGTGCGCGTCGTCCACCGCCCGCTCGCGGAGGCCGCGGCGGACGTGCGCAGCGTGGGTTCGATCACGGTCGTCCTGTCCCGCTACGAGGGCGAGCGCGACTACACGGTCGGCGGCGGCACCGCCGCGCGGGTCCTGCCCGTGCTCGCCGACCCGATCGGGGTCGTCTACCGGGTCACCCTCAACCAGCGCCAGAGCGACGCCGTCCGGGCGACCTCCGAGGCGGGCGACCTGCGCGCCCTCGTCCTCGTCGACCAGCGCGCCGCCGCCAAGGGCCGCGCGCCCGCGACCGGCAACGCGCTGTCCCTCGCCGAGGCCAAGGCGTACGCGGTCGGCGTGCCGCTGCCCGCCGATGCGCCGCCGCTCCTCGAGCGCCGCCGAGCGCAGGCGGTGATCGGCACCGACGCCGACGGCCGCGCCCTCGTCGAGCGCGTGCGGATCGGCATCTCAGGCGGTCGCACGATCGAGCTCGCGCCCGGCGACCCGCTCGACCCGACCGGGGCGCCGAGCCCGCTCGACGGCACCGTGCGGGTGCTCGGCCCCGACGGCGCGGTGCTCGGCGAGGCCCCCGCGCCCGCGGGCTTCACGCTGGCCGTCAGGCCGTCGGGCGACCAGTCCGGCGCGCTCGTCTGGCCGGCGCTCGAGGTGCCCGGGCTGGAGCCGATCGGCGCCGGCACAGCGACGCTCAGAGCGCCGTCGCCGAAGCGCTGATCAGCGCAGCTTGCGCAGCACGCTGACGGCCATCAGCGCGCCCGCGGCCGCGATCGCGATCGGGGCGAAGCGCCGGGCCGTGCCCGTCGCCTCGGCCTTCGCGGAGCCGGCGGCGGAGCCGAGGCTGCCGACGGCCTGGACGAAGCCGGCCTGGGCCGCCTCCGCCTCGGCGCGCGCGGCGGCGAGGTCCTTCTTGGCGCTCACAGCAGGTCCTCCCGGCCGTCGGCGCCGCGCGCGAACTCGCCGGGCGTGGCCTTGGCGATGCCGATCGCGGTCTCCGGGACGGGCGGGCCGACCTTCGCGAGGATCGACTTGCCGGCCAGGCCGCAGATGCCGGCCAGCACGATGAAGCCGACCGCGGTGATCAGGGCGGCGAGCCACAGCGGCACGAGCGTCGAGATGCCCCAGATGATCGCGATCATCACCGCGAACAGGGACAGGAACGCGAGGGCGCCGGCGAGGACCAGGAGCCCGACGCCGGGCGCGGCCTGCTGCATCTTGAACTTGATCTCGGCCTGCGCGAGGGCGATCTCGGCACGGACCAGGCGCTGGGCCTGCTCCGAGACCTTGAAGGCGCCCTCCTGGAGGCGGTCGATGACGTCGCGCATGGACCGGATCCTACCCGTTCGCCGAGCGCATCGCCGCGGCCTCGGCCTCCTCCCAGTCGCGCATCAGGAGGCGCAGCTCCTCCTGGCGCTGGCTGTGGGCCTTCGCGGTCTGAGCGAACAGCTGGTGGTCGGCGCGCACGCTCGCGTCGGCCAGCTCGGCCTCGAGCTGGGCGATCGCGTCCTCCTTGGCGGAGACCTCCGCCGCGAGCTCCTTCGCGCGGCGCATCTCCGGCGTGGTCTTCGGCCGGCGCGCCGGCTTGGGCGCCGCGGGGGCCTTCTTGACCGTCTTCTCGCGCACGCCGCCGTCGGTGGCGGCGAGGAAGTCCTCGTAGTCGCCGTCGCGGCGGACGAGGGTGCCGCCCTCGATCGAGAGGGTCTCGTCGGCGATGGCGTCGATCAGCGCGCGGTCGTGCGAGACGAGCAGGATCGCGCCCTCGTAGGCGTCGAGGGCCGCCTCCAGCGCCTCACAGGCCTCGACGTCGAGGTGGTTGGTGGGCTCGTCGAGGACGAGCACGTTGGCGCCCGAGGCGACGAGGCGGGCCAGGAGCAGGCGCTTGCGCTCGCCGCCCGACAGCACCTCGACCTTCTTCTCGACCTCGGCGCCGGAGAACATGAAGCGCCCGAGCAGCGTGCGGCACTCGGAGGTGCCGAGGTCCGAGCCGGCCGACAGCGCCTCCAGCACGGTGGCCCGCGTCGGCAGGTCGTCGGCGTGCTGCGAGAAGTAGGCGACCTCGACGTTGTGGCCGAGCTTGACCGCGCCCCGGGCGGGCGGCCGACCGCCGACGAGGCTCTCGACGAGCGTCGTCTTGCCCGCGCCGTTCGGGCCGATCACGGCCATGGTGCGGCCCCGCTCGAGCACGAACGAGCCGTGCTCGAAGAGCACGCGGTCGCCGGCGGTGAGGGTGAGGTCGCGGGCCTCGATCACGTCGCGGCTCGGCTTCTGGGTCTTCGGGAAGCCGAACGCCATGCGCACCTCCCGGGCGGGGCGGTCGAGGCGCTCGATCTTGTCGAGCCGCTTGCCGAGCGACTTGGCCTGGCGGGCGCGGGTGCCGGCGCCGAAGCGGGCGATGAAGCGCTCCAGCCGCTGGATCTCCTCCTGCTGGCGCTCGAAGGCCTCGATCGCCTGCGTCTCCTCGAGGATGCGCTCCTTGCGGTAGGCGCTGTAGCGCATGGCGTAGCTCCGGGCGCGGCCGCGCCCGAGCTCGACCACGCCGGTGGCGACGGCCTCGAGGAACCAGCGGTCGTGCGAGACCACGAGCACGGCGCCCTTGAAGTCGGCCAGCTCGGACTCGAGCCAGTCGAGGTTCTTGAGGTCGAGGTGGTTGGTCGGCTCGTCGAGCAGGAGCAGGTCGGGGTTGGCCGAGAGGGTGCGCGCCAGCGCGGCGCGGGTCAGCTCGCCGCCGGAGAAGGTCGACAGCTCGCGCTCCATGTCGGCGTCCTCGAAGCCGAGGCCCCGCAGCACGGACTCGACGTGGACCCGCCACGTGTAGCCGCCGGCCTGGTCGTACGCGGCCTGGGCCGCCGCGTACGCGTGCATGGTGGCCTCGGCGTGGTCGCCGCCCGCCATCGCCTGCTCGAGCTCGGCGATGCGGCGCTCGATCGCCTCGACGTCGCCGAGCAGCTCGGCCACGTAGGCGCCGAGCGTGCGGCCGTCGGCGCGGGGCGGGCGCTGGTCGTGCAGGGCGACGCGCCACCCGCGCGGGATGCCCACCTCGCCCGCATCCGGCGTCACCTCGCCGGCGATGATGCGCAGGAGCGTGGTCTTGCCGACGCCGTTGCGCCCGACGATGCAGAGCCGCTGCCCCTCGGAGACGCGCAGCGACACGTCGTCGAGGAGCAGGCGGTCGCCGAACCCCTTCGTGACGCCCGCGAGGTGCATCGTGGCCATGCGGGCATCCTACGATCACGCCGTGGAACCCGACGCCGCCGACCGCGAGTGGATCCGGGCGCGCTACCGCCCGCTGGCCGAGCTGTGCGCCGCGCGCGGCGAGGATCCCGGCCCCTGGGCCGAGCGGGTCGCGGCGGGCGCGATGCCCGCGCCGAGCTACGAGCTGGACGGCGAGGGGCTGTACCCGCCGAGCTGGTTCGGCCTCGTCGACGAGGCGGGGTCGGTCGGGGCCCTGCGAGCCCACTTCGAGGAGCGCTTCGCGATCGCGGCCGACGAGACGGGGGCGGTGGCCGGCCCCGACGAGCTCGACGAGGCGTGGGACGAGTACCTGTCCGGGGCGTGGGGGCGGGTCCTCTTCGACGCCACGCCGGAGAGCGCCGTGCAGGCCAACCGCCTGGCCGGGTCGATCGCCGAGCTCCTCGACGCGCCGGCGCCCGGCGACCCGCACTGGTGCCGGCGGCTCGCGGCGCGCACCGACGCCCTGGCCGCGCTCCTGCGGGAAGGATGCGGAGCCGATCGGGCGAACGGGGAGCCGCATCCGTGGGACCTCTGGGTCGCCGCGCCCCGGCGCGACTACGCTGACGTCATCGCGGACCCCGACGCAGGAAGAGCGCCCGAATGAGCTACGACACCCTCGCCCTGATCCACTCGATCGCCGCCTACGTCTGGTTCGGGGCGCTGTTCGGGTCGCTGGTGTTCGCGACGCTGTCGACGCGGCGCAGCGCGGACGGCGTCCTGGTCGGCGCCTTCGCGATGCTGCGCTTCTCGACCCGGGTCGGCCTGCCGGCGGCGGTCATCCTGCTCATCGCCGGCATCTGGATGATGACCGAGGGCGGCCTCAACTGGGGCGCGACCTGGATCTCGATCGGGTTCCTGATCTGGATCCTCGCCGCGGTCGGCGGCAGCGGCCTGATGCATCCGACGGCGCGCAAGCTGCGCAATTCGACGGTCGGCTCGGCGGAGGCCACGGTCTACGCCAAGCGCATCATCTGGATCGGCGCCGCGCAGATCATCCTGATCGCGATCGCGATCTGGGCGATGAGCGCGCAGCCCGGGTAGCCGCCCTGCGCTCGGACCCCCTGCTGCGCGACCGGGACGGGCGCCTGCTCCTCGGCGCCCAGGCGCTCGACGTCATCGGCGCCGGCGTCTCCTGGATCGCGCTGCCCTGGCTGGTCCTCGACGGGGGCGGCAGCGCGGCCTCCGCCGGGTTGGTGTTCGCGCTCTCCGTCGCGCCCTACGTGGTCTTCGGGCTGGTCGCGGGCGTCGTCGGCGATCGCCACAACCGCCGCCGCATCATGTGGATCGCCCACGCGACGCAGGTCGCGGCG
>CAIQOY010000074.1 GCA_903873565.1 uncultured Actinomycetes bacterium | reverse complement strand
GCGAACGGCCGTTCTCAGCCCTTGGCGAACTGCGGGATGATCTGCTCGCCGTAGACGTCGATCGTGCGCTCGCGGTCGCCGGCCATCAGGTAGATGTTGTAGTGCTTGACGCCGATCGCCTCGAGCTCCTTGAGCTTGGCGACGTGCTGCTCGACCGAGCCGAGGATCGAGAAGCGGTCCGCGGTCTCGTCGTCGACGAACTCGCCGTGGGCGGCGCCCTCGCGGGAGTGGTCGTCGTAGTTGTAGAACTCGCGCCGGTCCATGTACGACGTCAGGGCCTCGGGCAGCTCGGACTTGTCGTAGCGCTGCAGCAGGTCGAAGACGTGGTTCGAGACCATCGCCGGGAACCAGCGGCTGGCGTCACGGGCCGCGGCCATGTCGTCCATCAGGACGGCTGGGGCGCAGACGATCGGCTCGAGCAGGTCCGGGTCGCGCCCGGCCTCCTCGGCGGCCGCCCGGGCCAGGCCCATGATCCACTGGATGATCTCCGGGTCGGCGAGCTGGATGATCACGCCGTCGGCGTGCCGGCCCGCGACCGCCAGCGCGCGCGGCCCGTAGCCGGCCAGGTAGAACGGGATCTCCGGCTGGTCCTGCGCCCACTCGAGCTGGAGCTCCTTGCCGTTCCACTCGGCCTTCCGGCCGTTCATCAGGTCCTTCATCATCGCCGTCGCCTGCTCGTACTCGGCGACCTTGACGGGCTGCAGGCCGATGTAGCGGCGCGCGGAGTCGCCGCGGCCGATCCCGAACACCATGCGGCCGTTCGAGATGTCCTGCAGGGTGGCGTGCGCCGACGCGGTGACGGTGGGCTCGCGCGTGCCCGGGTTGGTCACGCACATGCCGAGCTTGATGCGCTCGGTGCCGAGCGCCGCGGCGGTCAGGAGCGGGTAGGGGTCCTGCCAGAGGACGTGGCTGTCGTAGGTCCAGCCGATCTCGAAGCCGGCGTCCTCCGCCTGCTTGAAGAGGCGGACGAGGTCCGTGTAGGGCGGGTCGGGGAGGACGGTGATGCCGAAGTGCATGGTGCGCCTCCTAGGCGTCCGCGTGCGCGTGGAAGAAGGACGTGACGAGCTCGGTGGCCTCCTCGGGGCACTCGAGCAGGTCGGCGTGGCCGATCTCGGGGAACTCGTGCACCGTGGCCCAGTCGCCGATCGCCGCGGCGATGTCGTGGGCGGAGAAGCCCCCCTCGGCCAGCCGCGGCGGGGTCATGGTGTCCCGGGTGCCGTTCGTGAACAGGATCGGCCGCTGGATCTGGCGGGCCAGCGGCTCGAGGTCCATGGTCTCCATGGCCAGGCAGGCCCAGCGGATCGTGTACGGCGGGTTGAGCCGGATCACGTGCCGCACCATCTCGAAGGTGTCGGGGTTGGCGGCGAGGAAGTGGTCGCCGACGGCCTGGATCGTGATCAGGTCGCAGAAGTCGTCGAGCGGCATCGCCTCGGCCATCTTCCGCCAGGTGCGGAAGTAGACCCGGCGGTAGAGGTCGCAGCGGGCCATGCCGCAGTCGGAGCAGGCGGCGATGACGCGCTCGGGGTACTTGCCGGTGAAGGCGATCGTGACCATGCCGCCCATCGAGGTGCCGTGCACGAAGACGCGGTCGAAGCCGAGCGCGTCGAGGAGCAGCGCGCCCTCGTCGGCCCAGCCCTCGACGGAGTAGGGCTCCTTCGGGCAGTCGGAGCGGCCGTAGCCGGTGGCGTCGTACGAGAGCAGCCGGAAGCCGCGCTCGCGGAAGCCGTCGTTGACGAACCCGAAGTTGTGGCGGCCGAACAGCGAGCCCCCGAACTGCAGGACGACGGGGCCGTCCTCGGGGCCGGTCAGCTCGTAGTAGATGCGGTTGTCGTTCGACAGCGTCACGAACGGCATGGCGGTCCTCCTCCTCGTCTCCCCGGCGGGACTCGTCCGGACGGGTCCGGGCGGCTATCCTCGCCGGGGGAGAGGATACCCGCGACCGGGGGGAAGGGGAAACCGCGCGATGGCCGCAGAGCTCGAGGGCAGGGTGGTGGTGCTGACCGGCGCCGAGGGCGACATCGGCCGCGCGACCGCGCAGCGCCTCGCCGCGGCCGGCGCGCGCCTGGTGCTGACGGACCTGCGCGCGCAGGTGGAGGAGGTGGCCGACGAGCACCGCGCGCAGGGCGCGGAGGCCGTCGCCGTGCAGGCCGACGTCACCGCCGCGGCCGACTGCGCGCGGATCGCCGCGACGGCGCAGGAGGCCTTCGGCGGGGTCGACGTCCTCGTCAACAACCACGGCGCGATCGTCGGGGCGCCCTTCCTCGAGACGACCGAGGAGCAGTGGGACATGGTCCACGGCGTCGTGCTCAAGAGCATCTTCCTCGTCTCGAAGGCGGTGGTGCCGCTGATGCGGGGCCGCCCGGGTGCGAACGTGGTCAACATCGCCTCCGTGGGCGGGCTCAAGGCGCTGCGGTACATGTCGGCGTACGGGGCGGCCAAGGCGGGCGTGATCCACCTCTCCAAGGGCATGGCGATCGACCTCGCCGAGGAGGGCATCCGCGTCAACGCGATCTGCCCCGGCGTGATCGACACGCAGCAGCCGCGCCAGTTCGTGGCCAACCTGCCCGACCCCGACGCGGCGTTCGCCGCGTTCGAGCCGATGCACCCGATCGGGCGCGTCGGCCGCGCCGAGGAGGTGGCCGACGCGATCTGCTTCCTGGCCTCCGACCGGGCCTCGTTCGTGACGGGCTCGGCCTTCGTCGTCGACGGCGGGATGACGGCGGCGTGAGCCGGCGCGTGATCGTCACCGGCGGGGCGTCGGGCATCGGCCTCGCCACGGTCGCCCGCTTCCGGGAGGAGGGCTGCTCCGTGGCCGCCCTCGACCGCGACGAGGCCATGCTCGCGCGGTGCGGCGCCGACCACACCCGGGTCTGCGACGTCGCCGACGAGGCCTCGATCACCGCGGCCGTCGACGAGGCCGCGGCGGCGCTGGGCGGGATCGACGTCGTGGTCTGCGGCGCGGGCATCGCCTCGCGCGGCGACGTCGTCGAGTGCAGCCCGGAGGAGTTCGGGCGGGTGATGAGCGTCAACGTGCGCGGCGTCTACCTGACCTGCCGCGCCGCGGTCCCGCACCTCAGGGCCGCCGGCGGCGGCGCGATCGTGGTGGTGGCCTCGCAGCTCGGCCTCGTGGCCGTGCCGAGCGCCGTCGCCTACTGCGCCTCGAAGGGCGCGGCCGTCAACCTCGCCCGCGCGATGGCCCTCGACCACGCGCACGAGGGGATCCGCGTCAACGCGGTCTGCCCGGGTCCGACCGACACGCCGCTGGCGGGGCGCTTCTTCGAGGAGACGCCGGACCCCGCGGCGACCCGCGCGGCCTTCGCGGCCTCGACGGCGATCGGGCGGCTGATCGAGCCCGAGGAGATCGCCGAGGCGATCGCCTTCCTCGCCTCGGAGCGGGCCGGCGGCACGGTCGGGGCGGCGCTCGTGGTGGACGCGGGCTACACCACCCGCTGAGTCAGCCCTCGGGCGCGCGCCGCGGCGGGTCGACCGGCACGACCTTCGTGCCCGCCCACTTGTCGCCGAGGCGCTGGCGGCGCTTGGGGCCCGTGGCCAGCATCCAGAGCACGCCGAGGGCGTAGGGCACGACCCACGGCAGCATGTCGATGGGGCGCACGAGGGTGCGCTTGAGGGCGGCCTCCTTCGTGATCGGCGTGCCGCTGCCCATCACGACGCGGATGCGGGCCACCCGCTTGCCCGGCGTCTGGCCGTTCCAGAGGTACTCGAACAGCGCGTAGTAGCCGAACCACCAGGCCACGTAGACGAGCGTGGCCCAGAGCGGCAGCTCGATCTCGCCCTGCGGGTTGGTGCCGCGCACCGCCACCGTCAGCCAGAACAGCACCACCACGACAACCCCGAAGTCGAGGATGCCGGCCACGCAGCGGATGAACAGCCCGCACGGCTCGGGGCCCGACGTCCCATGGACGAGGATGCGGCGCGCTTCGGCGGAGTCCACGCCCGAAGCGTTGCAGGCTCAGCCCGCGGGCGCCGCGGGCGGCAGCGTGGCCACCACGATCCGCGCCTGGCGGTCGAGCAGGCGCGCGAAGCGCCGCTGCTCGGCCGGGTCGAGCGGGGCGAGCCGCGACGAGTAGAGCGAGGCGCGCAGGAGGAACGGCCCGCGCCGCCACCACAGGTCGGAGTAGTTGCGCCCGCCGGGCCCGCGCACCTCGATCGCGTCGCCGAGGCCGGCGACGCGGATCGGCCGGCCGCCGCGCTCGTCGGCGACGACCCCGAGGGCGCGCGCGGCCCGGCGCGCGTCGGGGTAGTGCTGCCCGGCGAGCTCGTAGCGGGCCAGGATCAGGCCCTGGATGCGGATCACCTGGCGGTGCGTGCCGAGGAGGCCCAGCCGGGAGAAGGCGACGTCGAGGCTGGGGGCCGCCTGCCAGCCGCGCAGGGGGTCGGCGGTGGCGCCGCTCGCGCGCTCGGCGGTGCGGTAGCCGCCGGGCAGGAGCAGGTCGGGGACGCGCAGCGCCTCGACGCGTCCGAGCGGCGTCAGGTCGGGCGGGGTGGGCGTCGGGGCCGTCGCGACCTCCTGCTCGCGCGCCTCGCGGTCGATCAGCGCGGTCAGGGCCACGTGCGCGGCCTGCACCCCGGCCGTGTCCTTCTGGGGGATCGCCCAGGACGACTGGATCAGGAGGCGCCCGCGCACCCAGAACAGCTCCTGGATGCCGTCGGCGGCGTCGCCCTTGAGCCCGGCGAGCGGCGCGTAGTCGGAGCGCGCGGCGTGGAGGCCCATCATGTCCCGGTAGGCGCGGAAGGCCCGCTGCGCGCCGTCCGGGGTGCGGAACGCCCAGACCACGAGGCCGAGCCGGCCCTTCTGGCCGGTCAGGCGCTGGAACGACTGGGCGCGGCCGAGCACGAAGCCCGACTCGAAGAACTCGACCGAGCGCGACGAGAAGGGCGCCTGCCCGGGCAGGGGCACCCGGAAGACCGCGTCCGCGCTGGGCGGGCTGACCAGGTCGAAGGCGTTCGGGATGATCTCGAGCCCGAGGCCCTGGGCGTCCTCGTCGGTCGGGAACAGCGTCGGCAGCCGCTCCTCCTCGCGGCGGACGTCCGCGAGGTAGTCGAGCTGGCGCTGCACGCCGTGGTCGACGGCGGCGTCGGCGGCGACGAAGGCGAGGGCGGTGACGGCGGTGCGCTCGCGCAGCGACTGCACCTGCAGCGCCGCGAGGCCGAGCAGCGCGAGCCCGCCCACGACGAGCAGCGCCTCGAGGGCGAGGAAGCGGCGCCGGTAGGGTGCGTCGTCCGCGGCCATGACCGTCTATCGCAGTCTAGGCCGCGGGGGTCGACGGGTGGCCGGCGGGGCGCGGGGCCCCGCCGGCCGCCGGCCGCATCAGCCCGCGAGGTCGCCCTGCAGCGCCGCGTCGAACGGCTGGCGCTTGAGGAACTTCCCGTGGCCGGGCTGGGTCTTGATCTCGCCGCGGTCGAAGACCACGCTGCCGCGGCAGAGCGTGCTGCGCACGGAGCCCGCGACGGTCTTGCCGTCGAAGAGGTCGTAGTCGACGTTCATCAGCGACGTCGCCGTCGAGAACGTGAACGGCGTGTTCGGGTCGAAGATCACGACGTCGGCGTCCATGCCGGGGCTGATCGCGCCCTTCGTGGTGATGCCGAAGGTCTTCGCGATCGCCGTCGAGCAGACGTCGACGAGGCGGTTCATCGAGATCCGGCCCTCGCGGACGCCGTGCTCCCACATCAGGGGCAGGCGGTGCTGGATGCAGGCCAGGCCGTTCGGGATCTTCGAGAAGTCGTCCGCGCCGAGCGCCTTCTGGGAGTCGTCGAACGGGCAGTGGTCCGTCGAGATCGACTGCAGGTGGCCGTACTTGAGGCAGTCCCACATGAAGGGCTGGTGGACGGCGTCGCGGATCGGCGGCGAGCAGACGAAGCGGGCGCCCTCGGGGGCGGGCCGCTCGAGGTCCGTGATGTCGGTGAAGAGGTACTGGATGCAGGTCTCGCCGTAGGCGGCGACGCCGCGGGCGCGGCCCGCGATGATCTCCTCGGCGGCCGAGGTGCACGAGACGTGCACGATGAAGACCGGCGCGTCGGCCTGCTCGGCGAAGCGGACCGCCCGGCCCGTGGCCTCGGCCTCGACCCACTCGGGGCGGGTGTGGGCGTGCCAGACGGGGGCGGTGTCGCCGCGGCCGAGCGCCTCGGCGACCATCCGGTCGATGATCCAGCCGTTCTCGGCGTGGACCTGGACGAGCCCGCCGTGCTCCTTCGACTCCTCGAGGACGCGCATGAACAGGTCGTCCGTGATCATCAGGACGTTCTTGTAGGCGAGGAAGACCTTGAAGGACGAGACGCCCTGGTCGACCATCTTCGGCATGTCCTTGAACGTGCCCTCGTCGGAGCGCGTGACGGCCATGTGGAAGCCGTAGTCGACGTGCGCGGTGCCCTCGGCGCGGCCCATCCACTGGTCGAGCGAGGACTGCAGGCCGCCGTCCTCCATCTGCAGGGCGAAGTCGACGATCGCGGTCACGCCGCCCGCGGCCGCGGCCTGGGTGCCCGTGTTGTAGTCGTCGGCGGTCGTCGTGCCGCCGAACGGCATCGACATGTGGGTGTGGTTGTCGATCAGGCCGGGGAGCAGGTAGCAGCCCGTGGCGTCGATCTCCTCGGCGCCCTCCACGGGGCCGATCTGGCCGACGGCCACGATCTGCTCGCCGTCGACCAGCACGTCGCCCTTCACCGTCTCGCGCGCGTTCACGACGGTGCCGCCGCGGATCACCTTCTTCATCGTTCTCGCTCCTCGCCTGAGGGGGGTCGTCTCTGGCGGCGATGATAGCCGCGCTCGACGGGAAATCCACGTCCGCCGTGGGTATCCGGTCGCGGGGGCTATGGTCCCCGCATGGAGGCGGTGGGACTCGGGCTGCTCGCGGGGGCGCTGTTCGGCCTCCTGACGGTCCTGATCCGTCGCGGCATCATGCGCGTCCCCGACCCGGTGGTGGGCAGCGTGGTGGTGATCGCGCTGGCCCTCGCCGTGGCCCTGGTGGCGACGGTCGCCTCGGGCCGGGCCGGCGACCTCGCCGATGGGCGCGTGGCGATCGCCTACGTGGCGATCGGGATCGTCGCCCCGGGCCTCTCGCAGATCGTCTTCATGCTGGCCGTCCGGGACGCGGGCGCGAGCCGCGTGGCGATCATGATCGGCACCGCGCCGCTTCTGGCCACGATCATCGCCGTCGGCTTCCGCGACGAGCCGCTCAAGGCGGGGCTCGTGGCCGGCACTGCGCTGATCGTGGTGGGCGGGGCCAGCCTCGCCTGGGAGCGCGCGCTGCCGCAGGGGTTCCGGGCGCGCGGGCTCGTGCTCGGGTTCGCCTGCGCGCTGCTCTTCGCGATGCGCGACAACGCGATGCGGATCGCGGGGCTCGAGACCGACATGGACGCGCGCGCCGCGACCGCCTGGACCCTGCTCGGCGCCCTGATCGCCGTGGCCGGGTTCGCCGCGGTCACCCGCCGCGGCGCGCTGCCGGGCCAGATCGCGGGGCTGTGGCGCGCCTACCTCCCCGCCGGCATCGTCTTCGGCCTCGCCTACGCCACGCTCACGATCGCGCTGTCGGTCGGCAAGGTGACGGTG
>CAIQOY010000073.1 GCA_903873565.1 uncultured Actinomycetes bacterium | reverse complement strand
GTCTGCGCGAGGGCTCGTTCGGGCTCGGCGCGAACCGCTTCCAGGTCTCGACGCGCGTGGTGGTGCCGGCGGCGATCTCGGGCATCATCGCCTCGTTCGTGCTGGCCATCTCGCGGGCGATCGGCGAGACCACGATCGTGCTCCTCGCCGCGGGCCAGCTGGCCCGCGTCTCGTTCTGGCCGGGCGAGTCGGTGATGACGATGACCGCGTTCATCGCCGGCACGGGGTCCGGGGGACGTCCCGACCGGGTCCATCGAGTACAAGACGATCTTCGCGGTCGGGATGACCCTGTTCGTCCTGACCTTCATCCTCAACATCATCTCGATCCGGATGGTGCGCCGCTTCCGGGAGATCTACGAGTGAACGCCGCGGGCCGCATCGCGCAGGACCGCGCCGGCCTCGCCGTGCGCGAGTCGCTCGCCGGGCGCCGCAACCGCTCGGTGGCGGCCGGGGTCTTCCTCGGCTACCTGCTCCTGTCCACCGTCGTCGGGCTGATCGCCCTCGGCGTCCTGCTCGTGACGATCCTCCAGGACGGGCTGCCGTACCTCGACGCGATGCTGTTCACGAACTCGCCGTCGGCCAACCCGGAGCGCGCTGGAGCGCGCCCCGCGATCATCGCCAGCATCCTCGTCGCCGTCGTCCTGATCGCGACCGCGCTGCCGATCGCCGTCGGAACGGCCGTCTACCTCGAGGAGTTCGCCCCGAAGGGCAACCGGCTGATCGACCTGATCGAGCTCAACATCCAGAACCTCGCCGCGGTGCCCTCGATCATCTTCGGCATCCTCGGGCTCGCGTTCCTCGTGCGCGGCCTCGACCTCGGGCCCGTGCTCCTGGCCGGGGCGCTGATCCTCGGCCTGCAGATGCTGCCGACCGTGATCATCGCTTCCCGCGAGGCGCTGCGGGCGGTCCCCGACTCCGTCCGCCAGGGTGGCATGGCCCTCGGCGCCACGCGCTGGCAGGTCGTCTGGCGCGAGGTGCTCCCGGCCGCGATCCCCGGCATCGCCACCGGCTCGATCCTCGGGATGAGCCGCGCGATCGGGGAGACGGCGCCGCTCCTGATGGTCGGCGCGGCCACCTTCGTGTCGTTCAACCCGGGTCTCCTGACCCAGTACACCGTGCTCCCGATCCTGATCTACCAGTGGATCAAACTGCCCCAGGAGATGTTCCAGGGCCTCGCGGCAGCGGCTATCATCGTGCTGCTCGTGATCCTGGTCGCCATGAATGGATTCGCCATATGGATGCGCAACAGGTACGAGAGGAAGTGGTGACGGTGGACCCGACGTCTGATTCGACGGCCGCGCCGCCCGTGACCGCCCCCGGCACGCCGAGCGCCGGGCTCGCGACGCTGAGCGTCGAGGACCGCACGGCGAGCGGCTCCGTGCCGATCGAGGAGCGCGAGGTCGTCTTCGACTGCCAGGGCGTCGGCGTCCGCTACAACGGCAAGCGCGCGCTGCGCGATGTCGACCTGCGCATCCATGCCAACGCGGTCACCGCGCTGATCGGCCCGTCGGGCTGCGGCAAGAGCACCTTCATCCGCTGCCTCAACCGCATGAACGACCTGATCCCGGGCGCCGCCGTGGACGGGGCCGTGGCCTACCACGGCGAGGACCTGTACGACCCGCAGGTCGACCCGATCGAGGTGCGCAAGCGGATCGGCATGGTGTTCCAGAAGCCCAACCCGTTCCCGAAGTCGATCTACGACAACATCGCCTTCGGGCCCCGCGTCCTCGGCATGAAGGACCAGCTCGACGACCGCGTCGAGCAGGCGCTCAAGCGGGCCGCTCTCTGGGACGAGGTCAAGGACCGCCTCAAGGAGGGCGCGCTGGGCCTCTCCGGCGGCCAGCAGCAGCGCCTCTGCATCGCCCGCGCGCTGGCGGTCGAGCCCGACGTGATCCTGATGGACGAGCCGTGCTCGGCGCTCGACCCGATCTCCACCTCGGCGATCGAGGACCTGATGCTCTCGCTGACCGACGAGTACACCGTGGTGATCGTGACCCACAACATGCAGCAGGCCGCGCGCGTCGCCGACATGACCGCGTTCTTCTCGGTCGACCAGGGCGAGACCGGCGCCCGCTGCGGCGTCCTCGTCGAGGTCGATCGCACGGAGCGGATCTTCACGAACCCGGCGAACGAGCGCACCGAGGCGTACGTGACGGGGCGGTTCGGGTGAGGGAGGGATTCCAGGAGGAGCTCGACGCCCTCTCGGCGTCCGTGCTCGAGGAGGGCCGCGTCGCGGCCCACGCCGTCTCGGAGGCGACCCGCGCGCTGGTCGACTGGAGCGTCGACGCCTTCGACGCGACGCTCGCGGCCGAGGCCGACCTCAAGCGCCGCTACGTCGACACCGAGGCGCACGTCGAGACCGTGCTGGCGCGCCAGGCCCCGGTGGCCAGCGACCTGCGCACGGTCCTCGCCGTCCTGCACATCAACCGCAGCCTCGAGCGCGCCGCGCACAACGCCGCGCGCGTCGCGCACCTCGCGACGCCGCCGCCGCGGCGGGCCCTCGTGGAGGAGGCCGTGATCACGGACGCCCTGCGCGCCATGGGCGAGCGCGGGGCGGAGATGCTGCGCACGTCCGTCGACGCCTTCGACCGGCGCGACCCGGGCGCCGATCGCCTCCTGGCCGCGCTCGACGAGCTCGTCGACCGCGAGAACGAGAAGATCGCCGAGACCATCCTGTCGATCGACATCAACGACCCGGAGCTTCGGCAGTGGGCGTCCCGGATGCTGTTCGCCGGCCGCTGGCTCGAGCGCGTCGGCGACCACGCGGTCAACGTCGGGGAGCGCGTGACCTACATGGTCACCGGTGAGGCCCCGATCGTGGAGCACACCGGCTGACCGGGTCGGAGGGGTGAGCGGTGGGACTCGAACCCACGACCGCCGGGACCACAACCCGGAGCTACCACCAGCTGAGCTACGCCCACCACGGTCCGCCGTTCGCGGACGCGCGGAGCATACACCGATCCCGCTGGCCGATGCCGCGGACTAGGATCCAGCCGTGGCCACGGTTCTGATCGTCGAGGACGACGAGGTGCTGGCCGGCGTGATGCGCCGCCATCTGACCCAGGCCGGCCACGACGTCGAGTGGGCGGCCGACGGCGAGCGCGGGCTCAAGAAGCTGCGCTTCGAGCGGCCCGACGTCTGCGTCGTGGACCTGATGATGCCGGGGACCGACGGCTGGGGCGTGATCGAGCAGATGCGCGCCGAGGGGCTCGACACGCCGGTGATCGTCCTCTCCGCGCGCTCGTCGGAGCACGACAAGGTGCACACGCTCGGGATCGGCGCCGACGACTACATCGTCAAGCCCGCCTCCATGAAGGAGCTGGTCGCGCGGGTCGGCGCCGCCCTGCGCCGCTCGGGCCGCGCGTCCGCGCCCGCCGCACCGCGGGAGGAGGAGGCGATCGAGGCGCCCGGGATCCGGATCGACTTCCGCACGCACCGCGTGCTCGTGGAGGCGGCGAGCGGGGAGTGGGTCGACTGCGCCCTGACCGTGCGCGAGTTCCGGCTGCTGAGCACGCTCGCGCGCGAGCAGGGTCGCGTCCTGAGCCGCGACGAGCTCCAGCAGCGGGTGTGGGGGACCCCGCACCGGCCCCGGGACCGCATCGTCGACGTCTGCGTCCGCAAGATCCGCGAGAAGGTCGATCACCGCTCGCCCAGCCACGACTTCGTGCACACGCACTACGGCGTCGGCTACCGCTTCGAGCCCGAGCCGAAGGCCGCGGCCTAGGGGGCGAGCGGCAGGCGGACCCGCAGCAGGGTCCCGGTCTGCCCGTCGGACTCGGCGGCGACGTCCCCGCCGTGCGCTTCCACGATGTGCTTGACGAGGGCGAGGCCGAGGCCGGAGCCGGGGCCGGTGCGCG
>CAIQOY010000072.1 GCA_903873565.1 uncultured Actinomycetes bacterium | reverse complement strand
GGTTGCGGATCGAGACCGCGGTGGAGTAGATGTTGGCGAAGCCCTTCTCCGTCTCGTCGACGACGAGGATCGAGGCCACGAGCAGGCCGAGCGGCAGGGCCAGCATCACGGCGACGCCGCCGTTGACATCCTCGATCCCGCCCGTCTGCGCCGCGGCGAGGACCCCGACGGCGAGCGTGGCGGAGCCGGCGATCCCGAACCCCGCGCCGACGCCGAGGGCGGCGCCGCGCACGGAGCGGGCGTAGCGCGTGTAGTCGGGGGCGAGCGGCTGCCAGGACGCGGAGTTGGCGACGACGAGGTCGATCGCGGCCATCAGCCCGAGCCCACCGGCTGCCGCGATGGCGAGCTCCGACGAGCCGTCGCCGAGCGCGAGCCGCACCAGCAGGTAGGCGAGGGCGAGCGCGGCGAGCGGGGTCGCGAAGCGCCGCAGGATGCGGCGGGCCACCGTCTCGGGCCCGAGCAGGGCCATGCCGGTGGCGAGGGCGCCGGCGGCGAGCGCGAAGGGCCAGCGCGCGTCCACGTCGGCGACGAGCCGCGCCGCCTCGGCGATGACGAGGATCTCGAAGACGCTCCAGCCGACGCCCTGGGCGATGTTCACGACGGTGGGGACGTACGAGCCGCGCACGCCGAGGGACCGCCGCAGCACCACCATCCCGGGCTGGCCGGTCGCCGCGCCGAGGGCGCCGGCCGCGGCCAGCATGAGTGCGCCGATCGCACCGCCGATCGCGACGGCGACGAGCGCGCGGGTCTGTCCGGCCCCGTACGCGATCAGCCCGGCGCCGGCGACGACCCCGAGCAGGCTGATGCCCATGTTGGACCAGAGCGCGGCGACGTCGAGCCCGCTCAGGTGCCGCTCCGAGGCCGGGATCGGCTCGGTGATCGGGCGGTCGTCGGGCTCGCGCCGGATGGTCACGGGCGCGCGCGCAGTCCGATCGCCGACCCGTCGACGAGCCGGTCCGCCGCGGCCTCGCCGACGACCTCGGCGGCCATCGCGCGGGCGAGGTCGACGCGCACCTCCGAGACGCGTCCGTGCCCGTCCGATCCGAGCAGGTCGATCAGGCCCTCCTGCAGCAGGCGCCGGGCCTCCACGTCGACGCCGGGCCCGTCCCTCCCCGTGAGGCCGGTGGCGTCGACCTGGAGCAGCGCGCCGGCGGCCTTCATCCGCTCGGCGAAGCCCGGGTCCGGTGGGACCCCGCGCCAGCAGGCGCGCCGCTCGGGGTGGGCGAGGATCGGCGTCAGCCCCTCCGCGCGGATGCGGCGGATCAGGCGCTCCATCGTCGCGTCGCCGTGCCACGGCACGGCCTGCGGGCCGTCCAGCAGGACGAGCTCGGTCCCCTCGATGCGGAAGCGGGCCGGGTCGTCGTCGGCCCGGAGGCGCGCGGGGCGGGCGGTGACCTCGTAGCCGAGGCGCAGCTCGATCCCGGCGGGGGCGGCGTCGCGCAGGAGCGCGAAGCGGCGCCGGATCCGGTCGAGGCGTTGCGCCGAGGCGTTCCAGTCGAGGTAGGGCGGCACGACGTGGGGCGTAGCCACCAAGAGGCGCGTGCCGGCGTCACGGGCCGCGGTCACGAGCTCGACGGCGTGCGCGAGCGACTCCGCGCCGTCGTCGACGCCGAACACCACATGGGAGTGCATGTCCACGTAGCCGGCCACGGCCGCAGTGTGGCAGGGGGCGGGGCGGCTGGCATCCGCCGCGCGCGCCCGGTAGGCTCGCCGGCAATGGTCCGACCACTTCCCCGAGGAGCCTCCGCATGCCCGCCGATCTCGGCCTGACGACCTGGAACTGGGTCTCCCCGCTGACCGACGACGATCTGCCCGGCGTCCTGCGCCGCATCAAGGAGATCGGCTACGACCGCGCGGAGCTGCCGTTCGAGACGCTCGACGGCTTCCGGCCCGCGTACGCGCGCGAGCTGCTCGAGGAGATCGGCCTCGGCTGCACCACGGTCGGCGCGATCACCGCGGATCGCGACCTGCTCTCGGACGACCCCGCGGTCAGCGGCCACGGCCGCGACTTCCTGCTGGGCGCCGTCGACGCGGCCGCCGAGCTCGGCTCGCCGGTGATGAGCGGCCCGATCTACTCGGCCGTGGGGCGCTGCTGGCTGCAGACCGCCGACGAGCGCAAGCGGGACCTCGCGACCCTCGTCGAGCGGCTCGCGCCGATCGCCGAGCACGCCGCCGAGCGCGGCGTCGTGCTCGGGCTCGAGCCGCTCAACCGCTTCGAGACGAGCTTCATCAACCTCGTCGAGCAGGGCCTCGAGGTCGTCGAGCGCGTCGACAGCCCCGGGCTCGGGCTCCTGATCGACACCTTCCACATGAACATCGAGGAGAGGTCGATCGGCGACGCGATCCGGATGGCGGGCGGCCGCGTGGTGCACGTCCACGCCTGCGAGAACGACCGCGGTACGCCGGGCGCCGGGCACGTGCCGTGGGCGGAGGTCGCCCAGGCGCTCGCCGACATCGCCTACACCGGGCCGGTCGTGATCGAGACCTTCAACCCGCGGATCGAGACGATCGCCCGGGCGGTCTCCTGCTGGCGCGACTTCGCGCCCTCGCCGGAGCACCTCGCCGAGGAGGGGTACGCCTTCCTGCGCGACCTGCTCGGCTAGGGCCGGGAGGCGGCGCGCAACACTGCGCGCGTGCTGATCCTGCTGCCGCCGAGCGAGGGCAAGGCCGATCCCGAGCGCGGGCGCC
>CAIQOY010000071.1 GCA_903873565.1 uncultured Actinomycetes bacterium | reverse complement strand
GGCGACCGCCGCCCCCACCTCGACCGTGGTGCCCATGAAGGGCACGACCGCGGGCACGCCGCTGATCGCGCCGCGCAGGGCGCCGCGCCAGGCCGCGTCGCGCACGAGCTGGCGCTCGAGGGCGCGCTCGTCGTAGCCGGACCGCACGACGCGGATCACGTCGGCCCGCACCGCCGCGTCGTCGGCGAACTGCTGGATGGCGAAGTCGATGCCGGTGCGCATCCCGTTCGCCGCGTGCTCGACGAGCTGCCCGAAGGTGAAGCCGCCGAGGTCGGCGGCCGTCTCGATCGTCTGCGCGCGGGTGGCCTTGGCGAGCAGCGCGCCCGAGATCCCACCGCGCTGCAGGCGCGACTGGCCGAGCACGTGCAGCGTGCGCCCCGACGCCAGGTAGCCGTAGGCGGCCTTGGCCCCCTCGGCGGCGATCCGGCCCTTCATCGCGGAAACCCCGTCACGCGTCGAAGGCTACCCGACGCCGCGCTGCGGGAGGCTACGCCTCGGTGCCGATGACCGAGGGGACCTGCAGCTTCGCCTTGACCTCCGGGCTGAGCCGCGTCACGTGCCGCTTGAACTTGAGCTCGGACTCCTCGATGCCGGCGGCGGCCCCGAGCAGCTGCGCGAGGTGCAGGATCGGGATCCCGAACTCCTTGCCGGCGTAGTCCGCGGCCTTGCGCTGCCAGGCGTCGAGCGACAGGTGGCAGAGCGGGCAGGGCGTGACGATCACGTCGGCGCCGGCCTCGACGGCCTGCTCCAGGGGCTGCACGAGCTCGCCGAGGGCGACGTCCTCGCGGGCGAGGACGATCGGGAAGCCGCAGCACTTGACCTTCGCCGGGTAGTCGATCGGCTCCGCGCCGCAGGCCGAGATCAGGCGCTCGAGCGACTGCGGGGCGTCCGGGTTCTCGAAGCCGAGGATCTTCGACGGGCGCAGGATCTGGCAGCCGTAGAAGGGGGCGACCTTGAGGCCCTCGAGGCTCTTGACGGCGATGCCCTTGAAGGCCTCGTAGCCGTTGCCCTCGGAGACCTCCCAGAGCAGGTGCCGGATGTCGACGCCGCCCTGGTAGGTGGCCGCGCCGACCTCCTTGAGGTTGTCGTTGATCCGGTTGAGGAGCGCCGCGTCCTCCTGCAGGGCCTTGTTGGCCTGGCGCAGATTGAGGGTGCAGACGTTGCAGATCGTGAGGATCGTCTCGCAGCCCATCTGCTCGGCCTGGCCGAGGATCCGCGCCGAGATGTGCAGGTAGTAGTCCGGCTTGGCCTCGTGGATGTCGCCGGCGCCGCAGCAGGTGACGCTCGGCATCTCGACCAGCTCGATGTCGAGCTTCTGCGCGATGGCGCGCGTCGAGGAGTCGAGCTCCTTCTGCGACAGGCTGGCGAGGCAGCCGGGGTAGTACGCGTAGCGCTCCTGCATGGGGGGATCAGCCTTCCCGGACGGCGTCGGGGTGCATCGCGCGCGGGCGCTCCGCCCCCTTCGCCTCCTTCTCGAGCAGCTTCCAGAGCCGCTTGACCTCGTCGTTGTCCTTCGCCTTGTGCGGCGAGAGGGGGTTCGGCACCTTGCCGGCCCGGGCCAGCTGCAGGGCGAACGGGATGTCCTTGACCGCGTTGACCGGCCCGATCGTCTTCGGCACCAGCTCGGTCTCGCGCAGGTAGCCGCCCTTGTACGTGGAGTCGACGAACACCTTCGCGTGGCGGGCGCCCTCGTCGCGGACGAAGCCCTCCTTGAAGGACTCGGCCCCGAGCTTGGCGATCGCGTCGCGCGGGTCGACGCCCTTGGGGCAGCGCTGGTTGCAGAAGTAGCAGCGGGTGCAGTCCCAGATCCCGTGCGCGCCGTTGAGGTCGCGCAGGCGCTCGCGCGTGTCCGTGTCGCGCGCGTCGCCGACGAAGCGGTAGGCCTTCGCGAGGGCCGCGGGCCCGAGGAAGTCGGGGTCCGACTCCATCGAGTTGCACTCGGAGACGCAGCAGCCGCAGAGGATGCAGAGCGACTCCTTGTGGATCATCTCGTGGTGCTCCGGCGAGACCCGCCACTCGGTGTCGGGCACCTCCTCGTCCTTCGTGTCGAGGTAGGGCTTGACCGCGCGGATCTTCTCCCAGAACGGCGCCATGTCGACGACGAGGTCCTTGATCACCGGCAGGTTGCCCATCGGCGAGACGGTGATCGTGTGGCCCGCGTCGACGAACTTCTTCATCGGCGTCTTGCAGGCCAGGGCCGCGCCGCCGTCGATGCGCATGCCGCAGGAGCCGCAGACCGCCATCCGGCAGGACTTGCGGTAGGCGAGCGTGCCGTCGCGGGTGTCCTTGATCGCGTCGAGCGCGTCGAGGACCGATGCGGTCACGGGCACCGTCACGGTGAACGTGTCGAAGCGGGCCCGCTGCGTGTCGGGGTCCCAGCGGCGGATCCGCAGGGTGGCCTCCATCAGCTCGGTGTCGTACGCCCCCTGGAGCGTCGTGAAGTGCGCGTTCTTGATCTCGGTCACGTCAGTAGCTCCGGGCGAGGGGCTGGTGCTTGGTGATCGTGACGGGCCGGTAGTCGAGCCGCACCTCGCCGTCGTCGCACCAGTTGAGGGTGTGCTTCAGCCACGTCTCGTCGTCGCGCTCGGTGTGGTCGAGGCGCGAGTGGGCGCCGCGGCTCTCCTTGCGGGCCAGGGCGCTCGTGACGAGGCAGTCGGCGCACTCGAGCAGCGAGATCAGCTCGAGGGCGTTCGTGAGGTCGGTGTTGAAGACCGAGCCGTGGTCGTCCAGCTTGAGCGTCTTCGCCCGCTCGCGCAGCTCGTGCACCTTCTCCTGGCACTCGCCGAGGGCGGCCTCCGTGCGGTACACGCCGGCCTTGTCGTACATCGTCTTGGCGAGCTCCTCGCGCAGGAGGCCGGGGCGCTCGCCCTGGTCGTTGTTGAGGATGCCGGCGATGCGGCGGTCCTCGTCGGCGAGGACGCCCGGCTCGATGCGCGCGCCGGTGTCGCCCTGCTCGAGGACGCGCTCGGCGGCGGCCTGGCCGGCGCGGCGGCCGAACACGATCGTCTCCATCAGCGAGTTGCCGCCGAGGCGGTTCGCGCCGTGGATCGAGACGCAGGCGACCTCGCCCGCGGCCCACAGGCCCGGCACCATCGTCTCGCCCCAGAGGTCGCAGTCGACGCCGCCCATCATGTAGTGGGCGCCCGGGCGGACCGGGATCGGGGTCTCGACGGGGTCGACGCCGGCGTAGTCGATCGCCAGCTCGCGCGAGCCCGGCAGGCGCGTCTTGATCTTCTTCCAGCCGAGGTGCGTGAGGTCGAGCAGCACGCAGCCGTCGACGCCGCGGCCGTCGGCGATCTCCTTCCACTCCGCGCGGGAGACCACGTCGCGCGAGGCCAGCTCCATCGCGTTCGGGGCGTCGCCGACCATGAAGCGGTCGCCGTCCTTGTTGCGCAGGTAGCCGCCCTCGCCGCGGCAGCCCTCGGTGATGAGGACGCCGTTGCTCTTGAGGGTGGTCGGGTGGAACTGCAGGAACTCCATGTCCTTCAGCGGCACGCCGGCGCGCCAGGCGAGGCTCATGCCGTCGCCGGTGCAGGCGAAGGCGTTCGTCGTGCCGTAGTACATGCGCCCGACGCCGCCGGTGGCGAGGATCACGTGGTTGGCCTCGATCGCGTGGAGGCCGCCCTTCTGCGTGTCCCAGGCGATGACGCCGGCGCAGCGGCCCTCGTCGACGACGACCTGCGTGGCGAAGAACTCCTCGTAGACCTTGACCTCGTGCTTCACGAGCTGCTCGTAGAGCACGTGGATCAGGACGTGGCCCGTGATGTCCGCCGAGTAGACCGTGCGCGGGGCGCCGGCCGCGCCGAAGGGGCGCTGGGCGAGCTTGCCGTCGGCGGCGCGCGTGAAGATCGCGCCCATGTGCTCGAGCTCGTAGATGTCGTTCGGGGCCTCCTGCGCGAAGACCTCGATCGCGTCCTGGTCGCCCAGGTAGTCGGAGCCCTTGATCGTGTCGAAGGCGTGGCTGTCGGAGGAGTCCTCCGTGGCGTTGCCGAGCGCCGCGTTGATGCCGCCCTCCGCGGCCCCCGAGTGGGAGCGGGTCGGGTGGAGCTTCGAGATCACGGCCACGTCGACGCCGCGGCGCTTGGCCTCGATCGCGGCGCGCATGCCGGCGCAGCCAGCGCCGAGGACGATCACATCGTGTCGGATCACGGAAACCTCCGGGAACAAGCGGCGCACGGCGGTGCCGCGCGCATGGATGGCAGGGTACGCGGGGGTGCGGACGCCCGCAAGCACGTATCAGGCGTCACGAGTCCGCGGCACAGGGTCATTCTGGGGTCCTATTCGCAATCCGCTCGCCCGCGGAGGAATCGGACGGCTAGCCTTGCGGACGATGGTGGGTTCCGTCATCCGCGGCACGTTCGAGCTGTACCGCCGCATCGCGGTCCCCGCCGGCCTCGCCGCGGCCCTCGTCTTCGCGCCGTTCGCCGCAGCGCTGCTGGCCCTCGAGCTGGCCGTCGGCTCGTCCACGAGCAGCCAGCAGGGCCTGGCGATCCTCGACGCCGTCGGCAGCGTGCTGCTGTTCGCGCCCCTGGCCGCGATCATCGCGCTGCGCTGCGCGATCGCCGTCGACGACGGCCGCGCGCCCGCGCCGCGGCAGGAGGCCGGGCCCGCCCTGCAGCTGCTCGCCACCTACGTCCTCACGCAGCTGTTGGCCCTGCTCGTGATCGCGGGCCTGCCGCTGGTCCTGATCGGCGCCGGCATCGCCGCGAATTCGCCGACCATGACCGCGCTCGGCGCGGGCACGCTGCTCGCGTCGGGCCTCATCAACGGCGTGCGGCTCGGGCTCGCCACCATCCTCGTGGTCACCGGCGAGGCCGTCTACGTGAAGGCCCTGCGCGCCTCGGCGGCCCTGACCCGCGGCAGCTACCTGGCGACCCTCGGCTGCCTCGTGGCGATCACCCTGATCGCGCTGCTGCTCGCCGCGCTGCTCTCCACCATCGCGCTGGC
>CAIQOY010000070.1 GCA_903873565.1 uncultured Actinomycetes bacterium | reverse complement strand
CCGCCGCCCAGCGCGCGTTGCCGGCGATCACGCGCTCAAGCAGCTCGGGGGCGGACAGCCTCTCCATGGTCCCGAGCGTACGCAAGCGCCCGGCGGGATGGGGTGACGGTCCGGGGTCAGGCTCCGGTGAGCCACTCCCGGTAGACGGTCTGGTCGCGGCGGTCGGCGATGCCCATGTTGACGAGCTTGTGGGTGATCACGCCGTCCTCGTCGACGAGGAAGGTGCCGCGCATGCAGGTGCCCCAGTCATCGTCGAAGACGCCGTAGGCCCTGGAGACCTCGCCGTGCGGCCAGAAGTCGGCCAGGAAGCGGCCGTTGGCGCCGAGCTTCTCCTTGTAGGCCTTGCGGATCGGCCAGGCGTCGCAGGCGATGTTGAGGATCTCGACGCCCTCGGGCACGAGGCTGTGGTCGTCGCGCAGCTCGCAGATCTCGCCCTCGCAGATGTCGGTGTACGAGAACGGGTGGAAGAAGATCAGCACCTTGCTCGTGCCGCGGTAGTCCGACAGGCTGACGCGCTGGTCGTAGTCCTCCAGGAGGCTGAAGTCGGGGGCGATGTCGCCGATCTCGGGCATGGGGGCGCTCCTCTCGCGCGGGGGTACGGGTGGCCCTTCGCGGGCGACGGCGGAATCGCCGACTCCGCGGGGCGGGTCTACGCTACCGGCGTGATCACCGCCGATCAGCCGAGCGGCGCGGCCGCGGCCGCCGACGGGGCGCCGCGCCGCGCGCTCGTGGTCGAGGACGACGCGTTCACGCGCACGCTGCTCGCGTCGCTGCTCGAGGCCAACGGCTTCGAGGTGCTGCAGTGCGCGGCGGCGCGCGAGGCGATCGACGCCTTCGACGACTTCGACCCCGACGTCCTCGTCGTGGACATCCAGCTCGAGCAGCCCCCGAACGGGGCCCAGCTCGCCCAGGGCCTGCGCGCCCGCGCCCCCTACCTCGGGGTGGTGGCGGTCTCGCAGTACCCGTCGCCCAGCGCCGCCAACGTGTCGGGGCCCCTCCCGCCCGATTCCGCCTTCGTGCACAAGGGCCGGATCGACTCCCCGGGCGTCCTGCTCGAGGCGATCGAGTCGGTGCTCGACGACGCGCTCGATCCCGCGCTTCTGGCCGCCGTCCCGGAGGGCAGCCCGCTGGCCCAGTGCTCGGCGCGCCAGATCGACCTGCTGCGCCTGATCGCGCTCGGCTGGACCAACGAGCGGATCGCCGTCGAGCGCGGCATCACCCAGCGCGCCGTCGAGCAGTCGGCGCACCGGCTCTACGGCCGGCTCGGCCTGACCGCCGACCAGGGCACGAACGCCCGGGTGCGGGCCGCGCGCCTGTACGTGGCCGCCTTCGGCGAGCCGACCGACGCGGCATGACCGCGCTGCGGCGCATCGGCGGGCCCAACGCGATCAGCGGCTGGTCGTTCGCGCTCACGCTCGTCGTCTTCGCGATCGCGACGCTCCTGCCGACGTCGCGCGACCAGATCACCGGACCCGGCGAGGCCCGCCTCGCGGTCGCGCTGCTCGCGACGGTCGCGGCGTTCGGGGTGCTCGTGATCGCGCGACTGACGGTGCTGCGGCCGGTCGCCCGGCCTCCTCGGCCCGTGACGGCACTCGCCGTCTTCGCCATCGCGGGCGCCGTGCAGGGGCTCGCGCTGACGGTGCTGCGGCCCGCCTTCGACCTCCCGTCGATCGAGCCGGTGCTGCTGGTGATCACGCGCGCGGCGGCCGGCGTCGTGTGGCTCTCGATCGTCGCCATCCTCGTCGACGAGGTGCGCTCGCACCACGAGCGCGTGGCGGAGCTGGTGGCGCGCATCGAGGCGCTGCGCACGCTGCGCGAGCGGGCCGACGCCGAGCGCGACGCCGCCCTCGCCGCGCTGCGCGACGAGACGCTCGATCCACTGCGGCGGGCGCTCGACCAGATCGGCCGGCGGCTCGCCGACGCCGACGACGCCGGGCGCGCCCGCGGCGAGGCCGATCGGCTGCGCCAGCTCGTCGAGGACGAGGTGCGCCCCGCGAGCCACGCGCTGCTCGCGCAGGAGGCCGCGGCGGTGGCCGCCCTGGCGGCTCCCGCGCCGCTGACCGCGCGGGAGCGCCTGGGCCTCGCGGTGCACCTCGCCACCGCGTCGCTCGCCGCCCCGACCTGGCTCGCCGTCCTGCTGCCGCTGGTGATCGCGATGCTGTTCGCGCTGCAGGGGATCGGGCTCGTCTTCGCCGCCGTGGTCTCCGCGTCGTGGATCGTCGTGATGTCCGGGTGCTTCGTGGCCGCCCGGCGCCTGCTCGACCCGCGGCTCGCCCGGATGCGCCTGAGGGGCGCTGCGGCCGCCGTGCTCGCCACCTACGTCGGGTTCGCCGTCGTCGCCCTCGCCAACAACTGGGTGTGGGGGTTCCTGTCGCCGCTCGGGCGCTGGCTCGAGTGGCCGAGCCTGTTCGTGCTGCCCGCGCTCTGGCTCGGGATCGCGCTGACCCGGTCGGCGCAGGCCCAGCGCGAGGCGACCGAGGCGCGGCTGCAGGGCGTGGTGGCCGAGCTTGCGGCCGCCGAGGCGCGCCGGCGGCAGGCCCTACGCCACCAGTACCAGAGCACGGGGCGGCTCCTGCACGGCGAGGTGCAGGGCACGCTGCTCGCCATCGCCCGCCGGCTCGAGGAGGCCGACGCGCTGCCGGCCGGGGCGCGGGCGGAGGCGGCCGAGGACGCGGCCGGGCAGCTGCGGCGGCTCGGCGAGCGCATCCGCGGCGGGCCCGCCGAGGACTGGGCGGTCGAGCGGGCCCTCGCGGACGTCGCGGCGCTGTGGGGCGGGGTGGCGGTCGTGCGCATCGACTGCTCGCCGGACCTGCTGGCGCGGATCGACGCCGACCCCGCGCTGCGCACCACCCTCGTCGACGTGGTGGCCGAGGCCGTCACGAACGCCGTGCGCCACGGCGGGGCCGAGGCCGTGGCCGTGAGGCTCGCCGAGGCGGGCGACGGGCGGCTCGCCCTCGAAGTCGCGGACGACGGCCGGGCGGCCGAGCGGGGCACCCCCGGCATGGGGTCGCAGCTCCTCGACGAGGTCTCGCCCGACTGGTCGCTCGAGGTCGGGGCGGACGGGGCGCGGCTGCGGGTCGAGCTGGTGCTCGACGGCGCGGCCGCCGTGGCCGTCTAGCCGTCCCCGCGGCGCCGGCGCAGCTCGTCGAGGATCTCCCGCAGGCGCGCCTCGAAGCCCATCTCGGTCGGCTCGTAGAAGCGCAGGCCCTCGAGGCCCTCGGGCAGGTGGCGCTGGTCGGCCACGAAGCCGCCCTCGGCGTGGGGGTAGCGGTAGCCGACGCCGCGTCCCAGCTTCTTCGCCCCCGAGTGCGAGCCGTCGCGCAGGTGGTCGGGCGGGAGCCTCGTGCCGTGCTCGCGCACTGCGGCCCGGGCGGCGTCGCCGGCCGCGTAGGCGGCGTTCGACTTGGGCGCGAGCGCGAGGTAGGTGGCGCACTGGGCAAGGGGGATGCGGCCCTCGGGCATCCCGATCTCCTGGATCGCCTGGGCGGTGGAGACGGCGAGGGGGAGGGCGCGCGGGTCGGCGTTGCCGACGTCCTCCGAGGCGAAGACGATCATCCGCCGCGCCACGTAGCGGGGGTCCTCACCGCCCTCGAGCATCGTGTGCATCCACCACAGCGCGGCGTCGGGGTCGGATCCGCGCAGGCTCTTGATGAAGGCGGAGATGGCGTCGTAGTGGAGGTCGCCCTCGCGGTCGTAGCGGATCGGGATCCGCCCGACCTGGGTCACCAGCTCCTCCGTGATCGGGGCGTCGCCCTCCGGCCGGGCGTTGGCCGCCGCCTCGAGCAGGCTGAGGGAGGCGCGCCCGTCGCCGCCGGCGGCCCGGCAGATCGCCGCGCGGGCCTCGGGCTCGAGCGCGACGCCGAGCGCGGCGGCCCCGCGGTCGACCATCGCGCCGAGGTCGTCCGCATCGAGGCTGCGCAGCTCGTAGAGGGTGCAGCGGGAGAGCAGCGCCGCGATAACCCCCACGTGCGGACTCTCGGTGGTGGCGCCGATCAGGATGATCAGGCCCGACTCCACGAGCGGCAGGAGCGCGTCCTGCTGGGCCTTCGTGAAGCGGTGGATCTCGTCGAGGAAGAGGATCGTGCGGCGGCCGTCGGCCAGGCGGTCGCGGGCCCGCTCGGTGACGGCGCGCACGTCGGCCTTGCCGGCGTCGACCGCGGACAGCTCCTCGAAGGAGGCGCCCGTGCGGGCGGCGACGATCCGGGCCAGCGTCGTCTTGCCCGTGCCCGGCGGCCCGAACAGGATCATCGAGCCGACCCGGTCCTCCTCGATCGCGCGGCGCAGGGGGCGGCCCGGCCCGATCAGGTCGGCCTGCCCGACCATCGCGTCGAGGTCGTCGGGGCGCAGCCGCTCCGGCAGGGGCGCGACGAGCCGGCGGTGGTCGTCGGCGGCGCTGGCGAAGAGGTCGTCCATCGGGGCACAGGCTGGCGCACCGGGTCCCGCGCGGCAAGAGGGCCTCGGGTAGGCTGACGATCAATGGGCGAGACCAGTGAGATGCTGCCGATCTGGATCGGCCTCGGCGTCTTCATGGCGCTGCCCTTCCTCGCCCTCGGCGCCTTCATCAAGCAGGTCTGGTTCCCGGTCGGCTTCGCGATCGTCGGCGCCGGCAT
>CAIQOY010000069.1 GCA_903873565.1 uncultured Actinomycetes bacterium | reverse complement strand
GTCGGCGAAGCCGCCGAGCGCCGCCTGCTCGGCGTCCGCGGCGGCCCCCGACAGCCGGTCGAGCGCCGTGGCGTCGCCGCGCTCCGCGGCCAGGAAGGCGGACTCGCCGCTGATCGCCCGTCGCCAGTCGATCAGGTCGACCAGCTCCTGCTCCGACGGCACGCGCCCGCCCAGGCCGAGCGGGCGCGCCACGTCGGCGGCGACGAACGAGCCGGCCCCGCGCCCGCGGCGCGTCTCCACGTAGCCCGCGTCGCGCAGGATCGCGAGGGCCTGGCGCAGGGTCATCGGCGCGACCTCGAGCATCTCGGCCAGCTCGACCTCCGAGGGCAGCCGCTCGCCGGGGCGCAGCACGCCGCTGCCGATCGCCTCGCCGAGCCGGCGGACGATGCGCTCGACCGCCCCCTCGACCTGGAGGGGCTGGAAGACGCTGTCGCGGGCGGTCTGCGGGGCGCTCATCATGAACTCCACGGATTAGAGTACAGAACGGCCCCGGTTCGCGGCGGCTCGCGTACCCTCTGGCCGTGGAGCATCGCTGCGCCCTCGTCGGCCTCGCCGGCCGACCGAACGTCGGCAAGAGCACGCTCGTCAACGCGATCGTCGGCGAGCACGTCTCGATCACCTCGAGCCGGCCGCAGACGACGCGCCGCCGGGTCGCGGGGATCGTGCACGGCCCCGACTGGCAGCTCGTCCTCTGCGACCTGCCGGGCGTGCAGGTGCCGCGCGACGGGCTCACGGAGCGGATGGCGGGCAGCGTGGCCGAGACCCTCGCCGACGTCGACGCCGTGCTGCTGGTGCTCGACGCCTCGCAGGCGATCGGCGGCGGCGACCGGGCCAGCGCGGAGATCGCCTTCGCCAGCGGCGTGCCCGTGGTGATCGCCCTCAACAAGGTCGACCGGCTGCCGCCCGAGCGGATCGCGGAGGCGGTGTCCGCCGCCTCCGCGCTGGGCGACTTCGCCGAGCTGCACCCCGTCTCCGCCAAGACCGGCGACGGCGTGCCCGCGCTCGTCGAGGACCTCGTGCGCCTCGCCCCGGAGGGGCCGGCCCTGTTCCCGCCGGAGGCCCGCTCGTCCGACCCGGTGCGCCTGCAGATCGCCGAGCTGATCCGCGAGCAGGCCCTGCGGCGGCTGCGCGACGAGGTCCCGCACGCCCTGACCGTGGTGATCGAGGAGTACGAGCCCGCCACGCGCCGTCGCGCCGCGCGGATCGAGGCCGTGATCTACGTCGAGTCGAAGTCCCAGCAGGGCATCGTGGTCGGCGCCGGCGGCTCGATGGTCAAGGCGATCGGCTCGTCCGCGCGTCCCGCGATCGAGCGCATCCTCGGCGCCCGGGCCATGCTGGACCTGCGCGTGCGCGCGCAGAAGGGCTGGCGGGACGACCCCGCCCTGCTCGACCGGCTCGGGCCCTAGCCGGCTACGGCTGGCCCGCGGTGCCCTCGAACACGCCCGGCGTGTAGATGCACTGGGCGTTCCAGAGCAGCCAGCCGCCGACGCCGACCGCGTCGGCCGCGGCGATCTGCTCCTTGACCTCCTTGAGGCCGTAGGGCTTGCCGCCCATCGTGAAGTCCTGGAGCCACGGGCGCAGCTGCACGGTGCCGCCGTTCGTGCGCCGGCGCCAGTCCGAGAGCGCGGCGGTGATCGTCGGCCCGGGGGTGTCGCCCGGGTTGTCGATGTTGAACTGCCCGCCGCCGAAGTGGGACGGGTAGATCATCGGGTAGACGGCGTCCAGGGTGTTGCGCAGCTTGCCGGGCTTCTGGCCGATGCCCAGGTCCTCCGTGGCGGCGAGGCCGAAGAAGGCCGCCGAGACGCGCACGCCGCGTGGCTTGAGCTCGCGGCTCGCCCGCTTCAGGAAGGCGGTGATCGCCTCGTCCTTGTTGCGGCCCGGGTCCTGGAAGCGGATCACGTCGAGCGCGCCGTCGGTCGGGTAGCGGACGTAGTCGAACATGATCTCGTCG
Source organism: uncultured Actinomycetes bacterium (assembly GCA_903873565.1). Taxonomy (GTDB): domain Bacteria; phylum Actinomycetota; class Thermoleophilia; order Gaiellales; family F1-60-MAGs149; genus F1-60-MAGs149. The sequence continues at coordinate 242 of CAIQOY010000069.1, read as the reverse complement.
AAGCCGAGCTCCGCGGCGTAGGCCGCGAGCTGCAGCGGGTACTCCCACGACTCCTCGTTGGAGGGGTCGAGCCAGGTGATGCCGAGGTCGTTCTCCCACAGCTGCCCGTTCTTCTGCTTAATGGCCAGCTTCGGGAAGGCGCGCGGCGCGTAGCCGTCCTGGAAGGTGACGATCCGCCCGATCACGTAGAGCCCCCGGGAGTGGGCCTCGCGCAGCGTCTTGACGGGGTCGTAGACGTTCAT
>CAIQOY010000068.1 GCA_903873565.1 uncultured Actinomycetes bacterium | reverse complement strand
CCGGGGGCGACGCCGCGCGACGGCTGCAGTCGATGCTGGACCTGGTCGACCGCGTCGACATCTCGCGGGCGGTCATCGCCGTCGCCGCCCAGGTCGCTCCGGGCGTCGCGCTGCGGTCGCTCGACGCCATCCACATCGCCACGGCGCTCGCGCTCGAGGAGCCCACCGCGGTCATGACCTACGACGGTCGCCTGCAGGAGGCCTGTCGCGCGGTCGGCCTGCCGGTGCTCGCCCCGGCCTGACGCCCGGTCCGGACGACCACCCCACGGAGCCCTGATGCCCAACCGCCTCGCCGCCGAGACCTCCCCGTACCTCAAGCAGCACGAGGACAACCCGGTCGACTGGCACCCGTGGGGCGAGGAGGCCTTCGCGGAGGCGCGCGAGCGCGACGTGCCCGTCCTGCTCAGCGTCGGCTACGCCTCCTGCCACTGGTGCCACGTGATGGCGCACGAGTCCTTCGAGGACCCCGCCACCGCCGCGGTCATGAACCGCCTGTTCGTCAACGTCAAGGTCGACCGCGAGGAGCGCCCCGACGTCGACGCCCTCTACATGGAGGCGGTGGTGGGGCTGACGGGGCACGGCGGCTGGCCGATGACCGTCTGGCTGACGCCCGACGGCCGGCCCTTCTACGGCGGCACCTACTTCCCGCCGGTGGCGCGCCCCGGGATGCCCGCCTTCACGCAGGTGCTCGAGGCCGTCAGCCAGACGTACGCCGAGCGCCGCGGCGACGTCGAGGCCCAGGCCGAGCGGATCGCCAGCGGGCTCAAGGCCACCAACGACCGCCACGCCTCGGAGGCCGCCGAGCACGACGACGCCCCGGGCGGCGCCCTGATCGACCGCGCGATCGGTAAGCTGGCGACGATCTTCGACCAGGTCCACGGCGGCTTCGGCGGCGCGCCGAAGTTCCCGCCGAGCCCGATCTTCCCGTTCCTGTTCGGCTGCGCCGACCGCGCGCGCGGCCGCGACGGCGAGTACATGTCCCGCCTGACCCTCGAGCGGATGGCCGACGGCGGCATCCACGACCAGATCTGCGGGGGCTTCCACCGCTACGCCGTCGACGGCTACTGGCTCGTGCCGCACTTCGAGAAGATGCTCTACGACAACGCGCTGCTCGCCTCGGCCTACGCGCACGCGGCGCTCGCCGCGGGGTCGGACCGCTATCGGCAGGTGGCCCTCTCCACGCTCGACTACATGGACCGCGAGCTGAGCCTGCCCGAGGGCGGCCTCGCCTCCGGCCAGGACGCCGACACCGACGGCGTCGAGGGCCTGACCTTCGTCTGGACCCCCGAGCAGATCGACGCCGTCGTGGCGGACGCCGTCGACCGGGCGCTGGTCAAGGACGTCTGGCACGTCACCCCCGAGGGCAACTTCGAGCACTCCGGCGCCACCGTGCTCAGCGTCGTGGCGCCGATCGAGGAGGCCGCCGAGCGGCTCGGCCTCGGGGAGGACGAGGCCCGCGAGCGCTTCGAGCGCGCCCGCGCCGCCCTGCACGCCGCGCGCGACCAGCGCCCCCAGCCCGGGCGCGACGACAAGGCGCTCGCCGCCTGGAACGGCTTCGCGATCGCCGCCTACGCCGACGCCGGGCGCCTCCTCGGCGAGCCGCGGCTCGTCGAGCGCGGCGCGCGCATCGCCGCCTTCGTCGCCGAGCACCTGACCCGGCCCGACGGCACCCTGATCCGCTCCTGGCGGGGCGTGCCCGGCACGGCCGACGGCTTCTCCGAGGACTACGGGGCGGTGGCCGACGGGCTCCTGCGCCTGCACGCGGCCACGGGCGAGCTCGGGTACCTGCTCGAGGCGCGGCGGCTGACGGCCGACGCCCTGCGCCGCTTCCACGACCCGGCCAACGGGGGGTTCTTCCTCGCCGCCGCGGACGCCGAGGCCCTCGTGGCGCGCACGAAGTCCGTCGAGGACCAGCCGACCCCGAGCGGCTCCAGCCTGATCGCCTCGTGCCTGCTGCGGCTCGGGCGGATCTGGGGCGAGCCGGGCTGGGAGGACGCCGCGCTCGGGTCGCTCGGCGCCGTGCGCGCGGTCTCCGAGCGCCACCCGAACGTGTTCGGGACGCTGCTCGGGGTGATCCAGCAGGCCACGACCACGCCGCGGGAGATCGCGATCCTCGGGGCGCCTGACGATCCCCGCACCATCGCCCTGCGCGAGGCCGTCGACCGCCGCTTCGCCCCCTGGGACATCGTGGTGGTCGCGGACCCGTCGGACGCCCGCTGCGCCGAGGTGCCGCTGCTCGCCGGGCGCGGCCTCGTCGACGGGGCGCCCGCCGCCTGGGTCTGCGAGCGGATGACCTGCCGCACGCCGATCACGGACCCCGAGGCGCTGCGCGCCGCGCTCGGCCCGGCCTGACCCGGGCGGGCTAGCGGTCGGGCGGAGGCAGCCGCTCTTCGATCGCGTCCATGCGCGCCATCAGCTCGTCGAGCTTCGCCAGGAGCAGCGCGTTGTCGACCTCGGACCGCTGCGCGACCTCCTCGACCTGCTCCCCGAGCTCCTCGAGCTCGTCGTCGAGGTCCGCGCGCGCCGCGTGCTCGAGCGCCCGCTGCTGGCGCTGCATGAGGGTCGAGACCAGCGCGCCGATCACCACCGCGAAGAACCCGACGCCGAGGAAGCCCAGCACCACGGTCATCGCCATGGTCTCGCCCTGTGAGGCGGTCGCGCCCTGCGGGCCGACGGTGATCGCGGTGGCGGCCCAGTACAGCGCCGCCCCGAAGCTCGTGTCCTCGGCGCGCCAGAACCCGAGGGTCGCGGTCCCGAGGATCAGCAGCCCGAGCAGGAGCAGGTAGCGCAGCGACCCGCGGTCGAGCAGCCAGCTGGCGAGCGGCGCGAGCAGCACCACGGCGCCGATCGACGCCACGTCGGCGTAGGGACCGAGGACGGTGGCCGCGAGCGCGAAGGGGCCCAGCACGGCGACCGCGGTCAGGTACCAGTGCCGCCGCACGAGGCGCCAGCGGTCGGGTGCGGCGAGGAGGAGCAGGACCCAGGCGACCAGGAAGGCGGCCCAGGCGGTGTGGACGAGCATGTCCCCCGCGTAGCGCGCCGGATGGGTCCCCGCGAACACCACCCGCACGCCGATGCCGGCGAGCGCGACGCAGGAGGCGATCAGGAGCGGCCGCCGGAGCCTGGCGTCGAGCTCCTCCAGGTGCCGGTCGCTGCGCTCCATCTCGTTCGGGCCTCAGCCGAGCAGGTGGCGCAGGACCGCGATGGTCGTGTGCAGGCGGTTCTCGGCCTCGTCCCAGACCGCCGACTGCGGCCCGTCGATCACCTCCGCCGCGACCTCCTCGCCGCGGTGCGCGGGCAGGCAGTGCAGGAAGACGGCCGTTGGCTTGGCCTGCGCCATCAGCGCCGCGTCGACCTGGTGGCCGGCGAAGGCGGCCAGCTTCTCGGCGGCCTGCGCCTCCTCGCCCATCGACACGAACACGTCCGTGACCACGACGTCGGCGTCGGCCACCGCGGCCGCCGGCGACCCGACGAGGGCGACCGAGCCGCCGTGGGCGGCGGCCACGGCCTGCGCGCCCGCGAGGATCGCGGCGTCCGGCTCGTAGCCCGCGGGGCTCGCGATGCGCACGTGCATCCCGGCTAGGGCGGCCGCCTCGGCCAGCGAGTGCAGCACGTTGTTGCCGTCGCCGACCCAGGCCACGGTCAGGCCGGCGAGCTCGCCGAGGCGCTCCTCGATGGTCATCAGGTCGGCCAGCGCCTGCAGGGGGTGGTGGTCGTCGGTGAGGGCGTTGACCACGGGGACGTCGGCGTGGCGGGCGAGCTCCTCGACGTCGGCCTGCGCGAAGGTGCGGATCACGATCGCGTCGCACATCCGCGACACCACGCGGGCCGTGTCGGCGATCGGCTCGCCGCGGCCCATCTGCAGCTCGTCGCCGCGGGCGAACACCGGGTGGCCGCCGAGGCGGGTCACGGCCGTCTCGACCGAGAGGCGCGTGCGCGTCGAGGCCTTCGTGAAGTGGACGAGCACGGTGCGCCCCGCGAGGATCGGCGCCAGCGCGCCGGGATCGGCCTTGGCGGCGCGCGCGTCGGCGATCAGCGCGTGCAGGGTCGCCGCGTCGAGGTCGCCGATCGTGAGCAGGTCGCGGTCGCCCATCAGGGGCGCCATGGTAGCCCCGCGACGGGGCCCCGGGCGCCTGTCCCTACTCGTCGTCCGCGTGGAAGGCCGGCAGGTCGTCGATCCACGTGGCGGCGTCGACCTGGATGCGGTAGCCCGCCGGGTAGCGGGTCGCCGCCCGGGCGGAGTCGGGCACGAGGCCCGCGTCGGCCAGCCACTCGAAGTTCGACGAGACGGGCGCCCACGCGCCGCCGTGCACCCAGTTGCCGATCCGGATCAGGAAGGGGCGCCCCGGGTTCGCGGCGCGCACCGCGCGGGCGAAGGCGGGGGCCTGCTCGGGCGGCGAGATGTCGTCGTTGACCGACCAGTAGAGGATCATCCGCTGGCTCGAGTTGGCGAGGATCCCCGCCACCGACTGCGGGCTGCGCCTGGCGTAGCAGTCGGGGTCCTGCTGGGGCGTCGCGAGGCACTCGTTGTAGAGCGCGATCTGGCGGTAGCGCGGCAGCTTCCAGAAGCGCTTGCCCATGTCGGTCGGCATGTCCATCGCCACGATCGTCTGCGCGAGCTGCGGGTACAGCGCCCCGAACAGGAGCGCCTCCTGGCCGCCCATCGAGCCGCCGGCGACGATCAGCCGGGAGCGGTCGATGCGCAGGCCGGGCAGGCGCCGGCGCAGGTGGTCGATCACCTGCGCGTTGTCGGCGAGGTGCTGGGCGGCGCCGTACGAGTAGCCGCGGCTGCGCACGCCCTGGCCGTCGATGCAGGCCACCACGAAGCGGTACTGCCCGGGCACGTTGCCGAAGGTGCGGTCGCAGAGCGCGCGGCCGCCCGCGCCGTGGAAGACGAGCACCAGCGGCATCCGCTGGCGCTGCGGCACCTTGGGGTAGAGGGCGATCAGCCGCCGCGTGCGCCCGTTCCAGGTCGTGTACCAGGTGCTGGCCATGATCGTGTCGTCGCCCTTGAGCGTGAAGGTCGTGCGGCGCGGCACGTCGGGCAGCTCGGAGAGGTCCCGGTAGGCGGCGTCGTAGGCGTAGTCGGGGATGCCGTAGTCGAGGTCCTGG
>CAIQOY010000067.1 GCA_903873565.1 uncultured Actinomycetes bacterium | reverse complement strand
CTTCGTGACGAAGCCGACGACGATGCCGGGCTCGCCCGCGCGGCCGGTGCGGCCGGAGCGGTGCACCCAGTCCGCGGGGTCCGCGGGCGGGTCGAAGTGCACGACGCAGGCGACCTGGTCGACGTGGATGCCGCGCGCCGCGACGTCCGTCGCGACGAGCACGGGCAGCCGCCCCGAGGTGAAGGCGTGCAGGGCGCGGTCGCGCTGGTTCTGGGCGCGGCCGCCGTGCAGGTTGGCGGCGCCGACGCCGGCGGCGTTGAGCTTCTTGGCCAGGCGGTCGACGCCGTGGCGCGTGCGGCAGAAGGCGATCACGCTGCCGGTGCGCAGGACGACGTCGACGAGCAGGTCGACGCGGTCCTCCTGCTTGACCCGCCAGACGTGCGTGACGACCTCGCCGACGGAGCGCGCCTCGGCGACTGCCTCGTGGCGAACGGGGTCGCGCTGGTAGTCGCGGGCGACCTTCTCGACCTCGCCGTCGAGCGTGGCGGAGAAGAGCAGGGTCTGGCGGTCGGGGCGGACCTGGTCGAGCAGGCGGCGCACCACGGGCAGGAAGCCCATGTCGGCCATCCGGTCGGCCTCGTCGAGGACGACGATGCCGACGTCGGAGAGGTCGACGTCGCGGCGCTGGATCAGGTCCTCGAGCCGGCCGGGGCAGGCGACGAGGATGTCGACGCCGCGGCGCAGCGCGCTGGTCTGGGCGCCGTAGCCCACGCCGCCGTAGGCGACGGCGACGCGGCGGCCGCGAGCGGCCGCGAGCGGCTCGACCTCGCGGCTGATCTGGTCGGCGAGCTCGCGCGTCGGCGCGAGGATCAGGGCCGTCGGGCGGCCCGGCTTGCCGGCGGCGGCGCGGGCCGCGACGGCGAGGCCGAAGGCGATGGTCTTGCCCGATCCGGTCGGCGCCTTGCCCATCACGTCGCGCCCGGCGAGGGCGTCGGGGAGGGTGGCGGCCTGGATCGGGAAGGCCGAGTCGATGCCGCGGCGCGAGAGCACGGCGGCGAGGTCGGCGGGCACGCCGAGGTCGGTGAAGCTGAATTGCACGGGAACTCCTATGAGCGTCGCGCGCTCAAGTGGATTCCAGAGCGGGCGCATCGCACGGGGGTGCCGCGGCCGGGGCCGGGGGAGCGCGATGTGGTCTCACCCTACCACGCCCGGGCGGGAAGTCCTCCCGCACCCCGTCACGCGACCGTCAGGCCCAGTCCTCCCAGGGCAGGTGGTCGAGGCGCTCGGCGCCGGTCTCGGTGACCACGTACTGGGCCTCCAGCTTGACGCCCTCGGCACCGCCAACCTCGCCGCAGTAGGACTCGACGCTGACCACCATGCCGGCGGCGAGCGCGAGGTCGGCGCGGTCGCTGAGGCTGCCGGGGAAGGTCGGGTGGGTCGCGATCCACGGCGACTCGTCGGCCAGCCCGACGCCGTGCAGGATGACGCCGTAGTTCTGGGCCTGAAAGCGCTCGGGGATGCGCCAGCTGAGCGCGTCCAGCTCCCGGAAGGAGACGCCGTCGCGCAGGAGCGACGCGTTGTGCTCGATCTGCTCGAGCGCGTGCATGTAGAGGTCGCGCTGGGCGGGCGTCGGCGGCAGGTGCCCGACGGTCCAGGAGCGCGACACATCGGCGCAGTAGCCGTACGGGCCGATCATGTCGGTGTCGAAGGCGAGCATGTCGCCCGCCTCCGTGACGCGGTGCGAGGCCTCCTGGAACCACGGGTTCGTGCGCGGCCCCGAGGAGAGCAGGCGCGTCTCGATCCACTCGCCGCCGTTGCGGATGTTCTCGTGGTGCAGCTCCGCCCAGATCTCGAGCTCGGTGCGGCCCGGCTCGGCGGAGGCCTCGCGCAGCCGGTGCATGCCCGCGTCGCAGACGGCCAGCGTCCAGCGCAGCATCTCGAGCTCGTCCGCGGACTTGATCTGGCGGGCCCGCTCGGTCAGGGGGTAGCCGTCTACGACCTCGAGCCCGAGGGCACGCAGGGCGGCGACGCCCGACGGCTCGCAGCTGTCGATCGCGATGCGACGCGTGCCGGCGCCGTGGGCCCGGGCCAGCTCGTCGATCTCGGCGGCCCAGCGCCCGACGACCGTCGCGGTGGCCTCCTCGCCCTGCGACTCCTGGAAGGTCCAGGTCGTCGCGGTGCGCACCTCGCTGACCCCCGGGAGGTCCCGCGAGAGGTGCTCGGAGCCCGCGTACGGGAAGTCGACGGCGGTGCCGTCCGCGCAGACGACCGCGTAGTGGAAGGCGTTGTGCATCATCCAGATCGTCATGTTGCTGACGTCGAGCACGTAGCGGATGTTGACCGGGTCGTAGAGCAGGAGCGCGTCGCAGTCGGCGGCCCGGATCTGCTCCAGCATGCGGTCCTTGCGGTAGCGGCGCGCGGCGTTGATCGTGTCTGCTGAGACCGGGCTCGCGAGCGGCCGGTCGGCGGCGGCCACGTTCAGGTAGACCGGCTTGCGCTCGTCGGAGAAGGGCGACTGCGGGGCGTGGACGGCCATGTGCGGATCGTATCGGAGCGCGGCCGTCCGCCGATGGGCGCCCGTGGCCCCCGCGCCCCGGTATCGTCCCGCGGATGGAGCACCACCCCGAGACGGAGCTCGTCCACGGCGGCCGGCCCCAGGGCCCGGGGTCGACGCTCAACCACCCCGTGGTGCTCAACAGCACCTACCGGGCGGGCGGGCCGCGCGGGTACGGGCGCTCCGGCAACGAGACGTGGGACGCGCTCGAGGAGGTCGTCGGCGCGCTCGAGGGCGGCGAGGCCGTCGCCTTCGCGAGCGGCATCGCCGCGGTCACGGCCGTCCTCGACCAGGTGCCGCCCGGCGGCGCCGTGGTCGCCTCGAAGCCGATCTACATGGGCAGCTGGGGCCAGCTCGAGGAGCGCGCCGCGCAGGGCCGGATCGCGGTGCGCTGGGTCGACATGACGGACACGGCAGCCGTGCTCGAAGCCGCCCGCGGCGCCGCGCTGATCTGGGTCGAGACCCCCTCCAACCCGACGCTCGAGATCTTCGACATCGCCGCGATCTGCGCCGGCCGCGAGCCGGGCACCCGGGTCGCGGTCGACGGCACCTTCACCTCGCCGCTCCTGCAGCGCCCGCTGGAGCTCGGCGCCGACGTCGTCGTGCACAGCGCCACCACGCTGATCGGCGGCCACGCCGACCTCCTGCTCGGCGTGGCGGTCGGCGACGCCGCCCTCGCGGAGGCGATGCGCACCCACCGGACCGACTACGGCGCCGTGCCGGGCTCGCTCGAGGCGTTCCTCGCGCTGCGCGGCCTGCGCACCCTCGCGGTCCGGCTGGAGCGGGCCCAGGCCAACGCCGCCGCGCTGGCCGCGATGCTCGAGGCGCACCCGCAGGTGACGCGCGTCCTCTACCCCGGCCTGCCCGGCCATCCCGGCCACGCCCTCGCGGCCCGCCAGATGGCCGGCTTCGGGACGATGCTGTCCTTCGAGGTCGCGGGCCCGCCGGAACGCGCCACCGCGGTCTGCCAGTCCGTCGAGGTGTTCGGGCACGCCACCAGCCTCGGCGGCGTCGAGTCGCTGCTCGAGCACCGCGGCGCCAAGGACTGGGAGCGCCGGATGGGCACCCCCGAGGGCCTGATCCGCGTCTCCGCCGGCATCGAGCACCCCGACGACCTCGTGCGGGATCTCGCGCAGGCGATCGACCGCGCCTGCGCGGGCTAGGCGGGGCCCCGGGTGGCCAAGGACCTCCCGATCGCGAAGCTGCTCGCCGAGCTCGGCTACCGCACCGACGCGGCCCAGGGCGCCGCACGCGCGGCCCTCGAGGGGGCGGGCATCACCCGCGCGGGCAAGGAGCGCATCGCCGCCTGGAAGCGCGCGGACGCCGAGGCGGTCCTGCAGGCCCGCGTGGCGCTGCGCTGCCCGGCCTGCGTCGAGGCCGGGCTCGGCCGCGAGCTGGCGGACCCCGTGGTCGCCGGCACGGGCGACCGCTGCCGGGTCTGCGAGGGCAGCGCCAACCGCCGCGGCGCGATCGCGTTCGCCGACGCCTGCGAGCGGGCGGGCCTGCGGCGCGTGATCGTGGTCGGGGGCAGCCCGGACATCCGCCGCGAGCTGCCCGGCCTCCTGGGCGACCGCCTCGACCTGCGCGTGGTCGACGGCACCGTGGCGCGGCCCGGCCGCGACGTGCAGCGCGAGCTCGACGGCGCGGACCTCGTCGTGCTGCTCGGCTCGACCGAGCTCAACCACACCGTCTCGGCGACCTGGGCCGGGCCCAAGACCGTGGCCACGCAGACGCGCGGCATCGGCGCGTTCCTGCTCGAGGCGGCGGCGAAGGTCGCCGATCGGGCGGGCCGCGCTGGACGCTGACCCCCGCCGCCGGTAGCCTGACGCCGCGGTCAGGAGGAGCGGGTGCACGACGTCATCGTCATCGGAGCGGGCTTCGCGGGCTGCGCCGCCGCACGCGAGGTG
>CAIQOY010000066.1 GCA_903873565.1 uncultured Actinomycetes bacterium | reverse complement strand
GGAGGAGGGCCAGGCCGCCGCGCCGGTGGCCCCCGCGACGGGCGCTGACGACCCGCGCTTCGGGAGCTGCCGCGAGGCGCTCGCCGCCGGCTACGGCCCGTACGTGGCGGGGCGCGACCCCGAGTACGCGTGGTACCGCGACGGCGACGGCGACGGCACGGTCTGCGAGGGCCCGCCCGCCGCGCAGCAGCCCCCGGCGACCGCCGCGGGCGACGATCCGCGCTTCGGCAGCTGCCGCGAGGCGCTCGCCGCGGGCTACGGCCCGTACGTGCGGGGGCAGGACCCCGAGTACGCGTGGTACCGCGACGGCGACGGCGACGGGATCGTCTGCGAGTGACGCGATCGGCCACACTGCGGCCGTGACCCGCGTCGCGCGCCTCCTCCTCACGCCCGTCAAGAGCCTGCGCCTCGCCGAGGTCGGGGCGGTCGCGATCGGGCCGCACGGGGTCGAAGGCGATCGCGCCTTCTTCCTGCTCGGCGCCGACGGCTCGTCCGTGCGCGGGCCGCGGCGGCTGCCCCTCTGCCGGATGACCGCCGACTGGGCGGACGGCGTCCTGACCGTCCGCCTCCCCGACGGGACCGCGGTGGCGGGAGAGCCCGCCGCGGGCGCCCCCGTGCGCGCCCGCTGGGACATGGACCTCGAGGTCGACGCCGAGCTCGTCGAGGGGCCGTGGGCCGACGCGCTGTCGGAGGCCTGCGGCGAGCCGATTCGCCTCGCCCGCGTCGCGGGGGAGCGGGGCGGCTGGTCGGGCTTCCCGGTGTCCGTGATCGGCGGGCCCTCGATCGACGCGCTCGGGCTCGGCCCCGTCGACCCGCGCCGCTTCCGGATGCTGGTCGAGACCGCAGGCGGCGCTCCCTTCCAGGAGGACGGCTGGGTGGGACGCGACGTCCGGATCGGCGACGCCGTGGTGCGCGTCGAGGAGGCCTGCGTCCGCTGCGCCGTCACCACCGTCGACCCGGAGACGGGCGAGCGCGACGTCGACGCCCTGCGGGCGATGGTGGCGGCGAAGGGCGCCGCCGACCTCGGCGTCTACGCGAGCGTGGTGGAGCCGGGGACCGTGCGGGTCGGCGACCCGGTCGGCCCCGTCTGACTCAGCGCCAGATCGCGTTGATCGGGTCCCACAGGACCGAAAGCAGGAACAGGCCCATCGCGACGAGCACGACGATGGCGACGATGCGGACGGTGGCCTGGCTCATGGGCTCAGGCTATACCCGGCAGCCCCGCACGCGATCGGCGCCACCGTTCCGATGCATCGACGGGGTGGTGAGCCGCCACGAGCTGGCGCGCTTCGGTGCGCCGCACGTCGCCGATCGCGGCCTGACGCCCCGCCGTCCCCCGGAACACGTCGATCGCCCGCCAGTCGGTCGCGGTCGTGGTCTCGAGGTTGTAGAGGCTGAAGCCCGTCGCCCCGGCCGACCGCGCACCGCGTGCGGCGGCCACGAGCTGACGCGTTGAGAGGAAGTCCGTGACGCCGCCGATCACGTGCACCGGCGCGGCCGGGTCACCCGTCTCGCGGCGGATCGTCTCGACGCAGTCGGCGGCCATCGCCCGCGTCTCGCGGGCCGTCAGGTAGCGCGACGTGTAGCACATGGGCATCATCACGTCGGTGTTCGCGCGGACCTCCGCGTAGGGGAAGATCCGCCACCAGGCGAGGGCGTCGCGGGGCACGATCCCGGCCATCGGCAGGTCGGGGTAGGTGGCCCGGAGCCACTGCACCATCTCGGCGGCGCGCCTGGCCCGGAGCGCGCGGTCGGGGACGATGTCGGCCTCGATGTCGACGCCGAGGCCGTCGACGGGGAGCTCGGCCCCGCCGACCGCGATCGCGGCCTGGAAGCGGCGCCGGTCGAGGGGGATGTCCCGGTAGCCCGGCAGGTACCAGGGCACGACGCGGATGCCCTCGGCGCGGGCCAGGCGGATCACCTCGCGCACCGCGTCGGGGTACATGACGTCGCGGGGGCTGCGGTAGTTCGACGTCTCGATGTAGATGACGTCGATGTCGTGCGCGACCGCCTCCCCGACGATGAATGCGGGGTCGTCGATGATCGCGTCGTAGATGTCGACCCACAGGCCCGTGCCGGCGAAGACGGCGGCGCGCTCGGTGGTGCCCGCCCCCGCGGCGGCGGGCGTGACGAGGAAGGCGAGGGCGAGGAGCGCGATCAGGCCCGGGCGGCGCATGCGCCCATGCTACGCCCGGCTGGCTTGCCGCCCGGCCCCGGGGTCGCGAGAATGCGCCGATGCCCACGGGAGCCACCACGCAGCAGCCCGACCGCCGCACCCAGATCCTCGATAGCACCTGCCGGGTGATCATCCGCGACGGCGTCGACGGGATCCGCTCGCAGTCGGTGGCCCGGGAGGCCGGGGTCTCGCCGGCACTGCCGCACTACTACTACCCGACCCTCGAGGACCTGGTGGTGGCCGCCTTCGGGCGCACGGCGCAGCGCGAGGCCGAGCGGGAGGCCGGGGTCGCGGCCTCCGATGATCCGGTCGAGGCGCTCGGGGCGCTGCTGGCCCGGCCGTTCGACGGTGCGGCGGCCGAGGTGCGCGAGCGCTGGATCCTGCGCACCGAGTTCCAGCGGCGCGCGCTCTTCGACGTGCCGGTGGCCGAGCTGGAGCGGGCCCGGGCCGCCGCGGACCTCGCGCGCATCGCGGAGGCGGTGGCGGCGGCCGAGCTGGCCGGGGCGGTCCCGGACCGCGTCAACCCGGCGGCGATGGCGATGCGCCTCGCGGCGCTGCGCGACGGCCTCGGCTGGATGCTCCTGCTCGGCCTGGTCGACCCCCCGGTCGCCCGCGCGCACCTCGCCGAGACGGTGGCGGCGTGCGGCGACTGGCCGTCGACCGCGACGGCGGCCGCCCACCGGCCCCGCCGCGGGCCGCACGACCGGGTGGCCGAGGCCGCGCACGACAGCCGCAGCCAGATCCTCGACGCCGCGATCGCCCTGATCGCGGAGGCCGGGATCGCCGGCGTGCACTTCCCCGTCGTGGCGGAGCGGGCCGGGGTCTCGTCGTCGTTGCCCCGCTACTACTTCCCGACGATCCGGGGGCTGATCGCGGCGGCCCTCGACCGCAACGCCGAGCTCACGCTGGCCCGCGTCGAGCGGCGGGCCGAGGCGGTCGCGGACCCGCTCGAGCGGCTGCGCGACGCCTACGCCTACGAGGTCGCGCTCGACGCCGACTTGGTGCGCCCGAATTGGGTGCTGTGGTCCGAGCTGCAGCGCCAGTCGATCCTGCACGCCGACCGCCGCAGCCAGGCGGTGGACCGGCTGCGCGGCTGGATGGCGTACGACGCGGAGCTGATCGGGGCCCTGCAGGAGGATGGGCGCGTGGCCCGGGACCTCGACCTGACCGCGGCCACGATGCGCCTCGTCGCGACGCTCAACGGCGCCGGGATGCTCTGGATCCTCGGCGTGATCGACCCCGCGTCCTACGCGGACGCCCTAAACCACGCGATCGACGACGAGCTCGCGCTCGCGGCGCCGGTCGGCCGCGGGCGCTAGGCGGGACCGCCGGGGCAGCTGTGCGCCGGTTCACGGATCGTCCCCGCCGGGCTTGTGGCCCCCCGGCGCCTGCCCGTACACTTGTAATCGCGCTGGCCTACCCGGCTGTTCAGGCCGGGCGGCGGAGAGGGTGCTGAACGTGCGGAGACGGACATGGCTCGGAGCGGCGGTCGCGGCCCTCGTCGCGCTGCTCGCCGTGCCCGCGCTCGCCGGCGCGGCCAACCCCGCCAACACGTTCGTGATCGGCTGGCAGAAGTACACGAAGACCGGCCAGTCGGACCAGCCCCGCTTCATGACGTGGCGGATCGGCACCAGCGGGTCCCTGTCCGGCTCGGCCACCTACACGAGCACCGGGAGCTTCCAGCCGCTGAACACGGAGTACTACACCTCCATGTCGAACATCGACTACGTGCACGCCCCTCGCATGCAGGTGACCCCGGACGGTCGCCACTTGATCGTGCTCGGGGCCGCGGGCGGCCGCTACGAGCTGCGCGCGTACGAGGTGCGCTCCGACGGGCAGCTGACCTACGTGAGCGCCGCATACCCGAGCAGTCCATCGGCGTTCACCATCGCCCCGAACGGCAAGTGGATCTACGTGGTCAACGGCAGCGTGATCACCCGCTACACGGTCACCGGGGGAATCATCGGCAGCGAGGCCCATCAGCCGGCCCCGACCGGGATCGCGTCGGGGGACTACCTCCAGAACGTGGCGGTCTCGCCGAACTCGAAGTACCTGGTCTGGTCCTCCTACCAGGCGTACGGCGTCTACGCGATCGGCAGCGACGGGTCGCTGACCAACACCAGCGCCCGCGGCACGGGCGCGGCCGGGATGATCTCCTTCAGCCCCAACGGCGCCATCATGACCTTGGCCGGCTCCAGAGGGTATGGCCTCCGGCGCGCCGTCGCCTTCAACCAGAACGACGGCACCTTCGGGTCGAATCTCTCCATATCCAACTCGACCTACTGGTCCGGCGACGTCGCGCACTGGTCGCTCGACAGCAAGTACGTCGCCTTCACCGGCCTGGGCGGCGGCACCTACGGCGTCGGCTGCATCTACTCCTGCCCCTATGCGTCGTCGGCGACCGTGACGGGCAATGGCGGGACCCTGCAGGGCACGACGACCCTGCAGTTCGACAACGGGTCGAACCTCCAGGGGACGTCGCTCGGCACCCTCTACCCGGCCCGCAGCGGCGCGCTCTCGCCCGATGGCGACACGCTCTACATCCTCGCCTACCAGCGCTCGAGCTACCGCAGCTGGGTCCACAGGATCGAGTCGTACGCCTTCCGCAACGGGGCGCTCACGCGCTCCGGCAGCGTGCAGGTCTGCAGCGACTACTACGACTCCGGCAACAGCCAGACCCCGGGCCGCGGGGACAACTGCGGCGGCCCCTACGAGATCACCTCGACCCGCCCGAGCCTGAACATCACCTCGATGACCCCGGCGGTCGAGTTCACCAACCAGTCGTCGTGGACCTACCAGGTCACCTTCAACCAGTCGGTCAACGGCCTCGCCAAGGGCGACTTCTCGCTGCAGGGCACGGCCTCCGGCTTCACGGTCTCGAACGTGACCGGCTCGGGCGCCGGCCCGTACACGGTGACCGTGGCCAAGTCGGTCCCGAGCCCGACCGAGGGCACGGTGATCCTGCGCCTCGCCCCGAACTCCGTGGCCGACTCCCAGGGCACGACCGGCCCCGCCGCCAGCTTCGCCGACACCCTCGTCGCGTCCGCCGTCACCTACGACGTGACGCCGCCGACCGTGACCGTGACGCCGCCGGCCTCGCCGCTCAACACGGTCACCCCGGCCTACGCGCTGGCCTTCTCCGAGCCGATCCAGGCCGCGGACCTCGCCACGGGGGACTTCACCACCACGGGGACGACGACCACCACGTTCTCCGTCACGTCGGTCACCCCGAACACGGGCAACGTGACGAGCGGGACCGTCAACCTGACCGGCACGAGCAGCGCCGCCAACGGCGACCTCGTCCTCAACATGAGCGCGAACACGGTGCGCGACCGCGCCGGCAACCTCGGGCCGACCGCCGTCCGCTCGGGGACCGCCACGGTCAGCTTCTCGCCGAACAACACCGCCGTGCCGACCGTCGTCGGCACCATGGGCACCGGCGAGACCCTCAGCGTGGGGGGCAACACCTGGACGGGCCTCGCGCCGATCACCTTCGCCTACCAGTGGCAGTCGTCGGAGGACGGGACCAGCGGCTGGACGAACGTGGCCAGCGGCGGGACGAGCGCCACCTACAAGATCCCCACCACGGGCGGCGGCCTCCACTACCGCGTGCAGGTCACCGCCACGAACGCCCGCGGCTCCTCGAGCCCGGTCATCTCCGCGGGGCGCGGGCCGGCGGTGATCTCGCCGGTGATGCTGATGTCGCACACCACGGGCGACAAGATCACGACGCTCGCGATCCGCGCGGACGGGACCGTCGACACCACGACCACGCCGGAGAACAGCGGCGTCGACGGCGCGCGCTGGGCCGTCGTCACCCCGGACCGGCGCTTCGTCTACGTGGTGGCGTACCAGTCGAGCCGGGTCTACGGCTACGCGACCGATCCCGGCGGCGCGCTCAGCCCGATCACGCTGACCACCGTCAGCGGCACCAACTACGACTGGGTCGGGACGAACTACCCCTCCGGCGTCACGCTGAACGCACCGGTGGGCGCAGCGGTCTCGGGCGACGGGCGCTTCCTCTACGTCTTCAACCGCGGCAACAACACGATCAGCCAGTTCGAGATCGGCCGCAACGGCACCCTCGCCCCGCTCAGCCCCGCGACCGTCGGGACGCAGAGCGACGGCCAGTGGATCGGCACCAACCCGGCCGGCACCTACCTGTACACCGTCTCCAACCGCACGACCCGCGACAACAACCCCTATCAGGGCCTGCTGCGCGAGTACCGGATCGAGTCGAACGGCCAGCTGACGAGCCTGCGCGGCGAGCAGGCGATCACGGGTGACGCGCAGATGCTCGCGTTCACGCCGAACGGGAAGTACGCCTTCACGATGTCGTACCGCGCGGGCGACGACCCCTGCGGCTTCGCCGACTGGGGTACGTGCGACCACCCGGGCCGCTGGCAGCGCTTCTCGGTGGTGCAGTCCGGTGCCGACACCGGCCGGCTGAACCACCTCCAGACCGTCGACTACAACCACCTCTACTGGGGCCAGGTGTCGCCGGACAGCCAGACGCTGTGGATGCTCAAGAAGTCCGACGGCACGCTCCTGCGCTACCGGATCAACCAGGACACGGGCGCGCTCACCGACCTCGCCACGTACGACGCCGGCGACATCGCGCACCGGATGGCGCTCTCGCCCGACGGGTCGTACCTGTACGTGACGGCCGAGCGCAGCGGCGACAAGGTCTTCCAGTACAGCCTGTCGTCGACCGGGGTGCCGACGCCGCTCGGCACGGCGTCGTTCTCGACCAGCGGGGGCGACGCCGGCCGCCTCGGCTTCGGCCCGTCCTTCACGCCGGTCTTCGGGGTGCAGAAGTTCGAGTCCACCAACGCCACGGTCACGGGCGGCGTCCTGCGCGCGCCGGCCGGCAGCGTCGACTACACGCTCACGTTTACGCGCCCCGTGACGGGCCTGACCGCCGGCGACTTCGAGATCGGCGGCACCGCGCAGGGCATGTCCGTCGGCACGATCTCGGGGTCGGGGGCCGGCCCGTACACCTTCACCGTCAGCGCGGCCGGCGACGTCAACGGCACCGTCATCCTGACCCTTAAGCCGAACAGCGTCACCGACCGCCTCGGCGCCACCGGCCCCTCGACCGCGACGCTGTGGGAGACGATGCGCACGGCGCCGACCGTCACGCTGGCCTATGCGCCGCCGACGGTGTCGGCCTTCACGAACACGGCGACGCTCGGCTCGTCCGGATCGTCGGGCACGCCGACGTTCTCGACGCAGGCGATCGCCGGCGGCGCGAACCACTACTGCGCCATCGTCGACGCGGCCCCCGCGAACACGGTCAAGTGCTGGGGGATGAACGATGTGGGCCAGCTCGGCGACGGCACGCTCGAGCGGCGCATCGGCCCCGTCACCGCGGTCGGCGTCACCAACGTCGTCGCGATCGACGCCGCCGACCAGAACACCTGCGCCCTGATCGGCGACGGCACGGCGAAGTGCTGGGGCCAGTACGTGCTCAGGGAGGACGGGACGCTCGGCCGCGCCGAGACGCCGCAGACCGTGCCGGGCCTCTCCGGGGCCACGGCGATCATGGTCGCCAGCTCGCACTTCTGCGCGATCATCGGGTCGGGCGCCTCGAGCACGCTGCGCTGCTGGGGCTACGGCGACTACGGCCGGCTGGGCAACGGCACGCAGACCAACCGGACGACGCCGACCGCCGTCTCGAACCTGACGGGCGTGGTCGCCGTGGCCTCGGCGGGCAACCACACGTGCGCGGTCCTGACCGACACCAGCGTGCGCTGCTGGGGCTACCGGATCGGCGCCGGCAACAACCCCTCGCCCGACCGCTACCTGGTCCCGGCCACGACGGGCATCACGGGGGCCACGGGGATCTTCGCCGGCGGCGGCAACAACTACTGCGTCATCTACGGCACCGGGGCGAGCGCCACCGTCGGCTGCTGGGGCACCTGGAGCGCCGACACCAACGGCTCGGGGCGCACGGGGTCGTTCGCGACCCCCACCACGATCCCCGGCGTCAACGCCGTCGCCGGCGGGATGGCGTTCCACACCTGCTACATCTCGTCGACCGGGTCCGTGCGCTGCGGCGGCTCCAACGCCTACGGCGAGCGCTTCACCGGCGCGGCGAGCGGCGGCGAATTCCCGTCGCTCGCGGCGGGCATCTCGAACGCCACGCAGGCCGGCGGGACGGTCCTGGATCTCGCGGTCGGGCGCTACTCGACCTGCCTGCTGCTCTCCACCCGCGAGGTCAAGTGCGCCGGGCTCGGCAACCAGGGCCAGCTCGGCCGCCAGCTCGCCACGGGCACGCTCGGCAGCACGACCCCGCTGACCGTGAACGGCCTCGACAACTGCGCCGCCACCGGCGCCTACAAGATCGACTTCTCGATCACGTTCGGCGCGCCGGTGGAGGGGCTCTCCTGCACCGACATCGCGAACACGGGCACCTCGGCCGGCTGGACCGCGCAGATCGTGTCGGGCTCCGGCGCCGGGCCCTACGTCGTGCGCATGTCGTCGAGCACCCTCAACGAGGGCACGGTCATCCCGACGCTCGCGGCCGACGGCGTGATCGCCACGGCTGCGCCGCGCAGCCCCGGTCCCGAGACGGCGCAGTCCACGACGCAGACCCAGACCCTGGCCAAGCCCGCAGCGCGCTCGGTGCCGGCCACCACCGGCTCGTCGGCCGCCGCGGGCAACACCCTCACCGTCACCGCGCCGACCTTCGGCGCGTCCGCCCCCGCCTGGGCCGGATCGCCGACGCCGACCCTGGCCTACCAGTGGCAGGTCTCCCCGGACGGCGGCACGACCTGGGTCAACGCGACCGGCGCCGGCGCCACCGGCACCTCCTACACGGTCGCCGCGGGCGACGTCGGCAAGCGCCACCGCGCCGTCGTGACGGCCACCAACCTGCTCGGCGCGACGACCGAGTACTCGAAGCAGGTCACGTCCGGTGCGACGCCCTCGGGTCCGGGCCTCGTCTCCTTCGGCCGCAGCGCGAGCTCCGACGACACCAGCGCCTCGACGGTGACCTTCACCGCCCTCTTCTCCCACGTGCCGCAGGGCCTGACCGCGTCGGACTTCCGTCCGACGGGCACGGCGACGGGCTGGGGGGTCCAGTCGATGACGGGCAGCGGCATCGGGCCCTACGTGATCACGCTGGGCGGCAGCGCGACCGGCGCGGGCACTCTGGGTCTCGAGCTGCGCGCCGACTCGACCACCGTCGGCCACGCCTCCTACCCCGCGACCAACCCCGCGGAGTCCGATACCGGCTACACGGTCACGCGCGTGCCGCCCGCGGTCGGCCTGTTCGCGCTGAGCGACTCGACCGCGACGACCCGCACCTACGGCCTGGTGTTCGACGCGGCCATCGACCCGACGACCCTGACCGCGGCCGACCTCTCGATCGGCGGCACGGCCTCCGGCTACACGGTCACCTCGATCACGGGCACGGGCGCCGGCCCGTACACCATCGTGCTGACCGGCTCGGGCGCCGGCACGGTGATCCCGACGCTCGCCGCCAACGCGGTCGCCACGCCCGGCGGCACCACCGGCCCTGCCGCCGCGGCGACGGGGGAGACCGGCACGACGGCGACGTGGTCCGAGCCCGCGTCGCCGACCAATGCCGCATCGCTCGTCTACACGCTGACCTTCAGCCGCACCGTGACCGGCTTCGACGCCACGGACCTGACCCTTTCGGGGACCGCGACCGGCTGCTCGGCCGGCGTGACCGGCTCCGGCTCGACGTACACGGTCACCCTCACGTCCTGCAGCGCGGGCACGGTCGGCATCCGCCTCGCCGCCAGCGCGGTGGCGAGCGGCGTGCCGGAGGCGAACGTCGACGCCACCACGGTGACCTGCGACACCGGCGCCCCGACGGTGGCGTCCTTCACGGCGACGACGCCCACGAACGCCACGGCGAT
>CAIQOY010000065.1 GCA_903873565.1 uncultured Actinomycetes bacterium | reverse complement strand
GTCCGGGCGCTCCTCGCGGTCGACCTTGACGTTGACGAACAGGCGGTTCATGACCGCGGCGGTGGCGGGGTCCTCGAAGGACTCGTGCGCCATCACGTGGCACCAGTGGCTGGAGGCGTAGCCGACGCTGAGCAGGACGGGCACGTCGCGCTCGCGCGCCTCCGCGAAGGCCTCCTCGCCCCACGGGTGCCAGTCGACCGGGTTGTCCTCGTGCTGCTTGAGGTACGGGGAGGTCTCAGCGGCGAGGCGGTTGGGCATCAGGGGGATCTTCGCAGCCGGGGGCGGATCGGGCCGGCAGCGCCCCCCCTGGGCGCCGCCGGCCGCTCCGCTCAGCCCTTCGGCTGCGGGACGATCCGGATGTACGGCTTCGGCTCGTCCCAGCCCTCGGGCCAGATCTCCTTGGCCTGCTCGTTGTTGACCGAGCCGGCGATGATGACGTCGCCGCCCTGCTGCCACTGGGCGGGCGTCGCGACCTTGTGGTTCGCGGTCAGCTGCAGCGAGTCGATCACGCGCAGGATCTCGTCGAAGTTGCGGCCCGTGGTCATCGGGTAGGCGAGGACCAGCTTGATCTTCTTGTCCGGGCCGACCACGAAGACGTTGCGCACCGTCAGGTTGTCCATCGGGGTGCGCTCGTCGGAGTCGCCCTCGACCTCGGCCGGGAGCATGTCGTACAGCTTCGCCACGGTGTAGTCGGCGTCGCCGATGATCGGGTAGTTCGGGCGGTGGCCCTGCGTCTCCTCGATGTCGTCGGCCCAGGCCTCGTGCTTGTCGACGCGGTCGACGGACAGGCCGATCACCTTCACGCCGCGCTTCGCGAACTCGCCGTTGATGGAGGCCATGTAGCCCAGCTCGGTCGTGCAGACCGGCGTGAAGTTCTTCGGGTGCGAGAAGAGGACCGCCCACGAGTCGCCGATCCAGTCGTGGAAGTCGATCTCGCCCTCGGTGGTCTGGGCGGTGAAGTTCGGTGCGGTGTCGTTGATGCGCGGCATGGTGCTCCTCGGGGGGGTCGTGCGCCTCACGCTACAGCATGAGGAACGCTTCTATCTCCAATCACGTGGAGTTATAGCAACGCCGCGTCGATCCGCCAGCGGTCACAGGCAGGCGACGCCGGCCTGCTCGGCCGCGGCGCGCAGGCGCCGGTCGCACGTCGCCAGCTCCAGCCCCGTGTCGACGGCGAGCAGGAGGTAGGCGGCGTCGTACGCGGAGAGCCCGGTCCGGTGCGCCGCGTCGAGCAGCGCGCGCGACTCCGCGTGGTCGGGCACCGGCGAGATCGCGCAGTCCGCGAGCCCGGCGAGCATGCGGTGCGCGCCGTCGAGCGGCACGCGGCCGCGCCGCACGGCCTGCAGGATGCCGTGGACCACCTCGCCGAACCAGATCGGCGGCACGTAGGCCTCGTCGTGCGCGAGCCGCTCCATCACGATCGCGCCGACCGTCCCGCTCTCGTCGTCGAACGCGGCCTCGAGCGCGGCCGATGCGTCCAGCACGAAGGGCACTAGAGGCGCTTCCCGTCGTCGATCCAGGCGCGGATCTCCGCCGGCGTCGCGCGGACGTCCAGCTCGCGCTTGAGCGCGCGCAGCCGCGCCACCGCCGCCGCCCGGTCGTCCGCGGGGTCGCCGACCGGGACCAGCCGCGCCACGGGCCGGCCGTGGCGCGTGATCGTCACCTCGCGCCCCTGCTCGACGTCGGCCAAAAGCCGCGACAGGTGGGTCTTCGCCTCGTACACGCTGACATCCATAGCGGGGATTCTAGTCAGAGGCTGACCAGAATCCGCGCGCAGCCGCGCCGCTCCCGCACGGGCCCGCGCGGGACCGCGGCCGGCGCCCCCGTAGACTGCGCGCATGCAGCCCGCCGACCGCCTGATCGACAACCTCGCGAGCCTCGCGACGGTCGACGCCGACGGCGGCTTCAGCGTGGTGCACGACGCCGCGATCGCGATCCGGGACGGCCACATCGAGGCCGTCGGGCCCCGGGCCGAGGTGCACGCCGCGGTCGCGCTGGCCGCGGGCGCCGAGGTGATCGACGCCACCGGCCTGAGCGCCGTGCCGGGCCTCGTCGACTGCCACACGCACGTCGTCTACGGCGGCAACCGCGTGCACGAGTTCGACCTGCGCGCCCAGGGCGCCGACTACGAGCGGATCGCCGCCGAGGGCGGCGGGATCAAGGCGAGCGTGCGCATGACCCGCGAGGCGTCCGACGACGAGCTGCTCGCCGCGGCCACGAGGCGCCTGGCCCGCATGCGCGAGCTGGGCACCACCACCGCCGAGGTCAAGTCGGGCTACGGGCTGACCGCCCATGACGAGGCGCGCATGCTGCGCACGGCCCGGGCCGCGGGTGCCGCGGCCGGGGTGCGCGTGCGCACCACCTGCCTCGCCCTCCACTCCACCCCGCCCGAGGCCGACTCGCCCGACGCCTACGTGGAGACCGCGATCGCCGAGATCCTGCCCGCCTGCGCGGAGCTCGCCGAGCAGGCCGACGTCTTCCTCGAGCGCGGCGTCTTCGACGTCGACCAATCGCGCCGCTACCTCGAGGCCGCCCGCGACCTCGGGCTCGGGCTGCGCCTGCACGCCGACCAGTTCTCGGAGCTGGGCGCGGTGGGGCTGGCGATCGAGCTCGGCGCCCTGAGCGTCGACCACCTCGAGGCGACCGGCCCGGGCGGCGTCGAGGCGCTCGCCGACTCGGACGTGATCGCGGTCGGGCTGCCCGTCGCCGCGCTGACCCTGCGCCGGCCGATGCCGCCCCTGCGCGAGATCCTCGACCGCGGCGGCCGCGTCGCGCTGGCCACCGACGCCAACCCCGGCTCGGCGCCCTGCCTGTCCCTGCCGACCACGATGCACCTGGCCTGCACGCAGATGGGCCTGTCCTGCGCCGAGGCCCTCGCCGCCGCCACGCACGGCGGCGCCGCCGTGCTCGGCCTCGACCACGAGGTCGGGCGGCTGATCCCCGGGCAGCGCGCCGACGTCGTGCTGGTCGACGGGCCCGACTGGCGCTCCCTGATCGCCGAGCTCGGCGCCGTGCCGGCGCGCGTGCTCGCCGGCTAGAGGCCCGCGCCGACGCCGAGGGCGTCGCGCTGCACGAGCTCCGCGTAGCGGCCGCCGGCCTGCACGAGCTCGGCGTGCCCGCCGCGCTCGACGATCGCGCCGTGGTCGAGCACGAGGATCTGGTCGGCGTCGCGCACGGTCGACAGGCGGTGGGCGATCGTGATCGTGGTGCGGCCCTCGGCCAGCGCGTCGAGCGCCTCCTGCACCTGCCGCTCCGTCTCCACGTCGAGGGCGCTCGTCGCCTCGTCGAGGACGAGGATCGGCGGGTTGCGCAGGACCGTGCGGGCGATCGCGATGCGCTGCTTCTCGCCGCCGGAGAAGCGGTAGCCGCGCTCGCCGACGACCGTGTCGTAGCCGTCGGACAGGCCGCTGATGTGGTCGTGGATGCGGGCGGCCCGGCAGGCCTCCTCGATCTCGGCGTCCGTGGCGTCGGGGCGGGCGAAGCGGAGGTTCTCGCGCACCGTGGCGTGGAACAGGTACGTCTCCTGGCTGACCACGCCGACGAGGTCGGCGAGGGACGCGAACGAGAGGTCGCGGACGTCGACGCCGTCGATCGCGACGGTGCCGCGCTCAGCGTCGTAGAGCCGCGCCACGAGGTAGCCGAGCGTGGTCTTGCCGGAGCCCGTCTCCCCCACCACCGCGGTGCGCGTGCCCGGCGCGGCCAGGAAGGTGGCGCCGCTGATCGTCCACGGGCCGTTCGGCTCGTAGCGGAACCAGACGTCGTCGAAGGCGACCTCGCCCCGGGCCTCGGCCCGGGTCAGGGAGCGCGTGCCCTCGTGCTCCTCGATGTCGACCTTGAGGTCGAGGTACTCGAAGATGCGGTCGAACAGGGCCAGCGAGGCCTGCACGTCGATGCCGACGCTGAGCAGCGCCCCGACGGGGAAGAAGATGCGGGTCTGGATGGTCGCGAAGGCGACCAGGGTGCCGATCGAGACCGCGCCCCAGCCCGTGGCGATCGACCAGCCGCCGGCCCAGTAGACGAGCGCCGGCAGGATCGCGAACGAGGCGCTGATCGAGGCCATCACCCAGCGGCCCGCCATCCGCTGGCGCACCTCGAGTTCGGCGAGCTCGCGCGACTCCTCGCGGAAGCGGCCGGCCAGCTCGGGCCCGCGGCCCATCGTCTTGCCGAGCAGGACGCCCGACACGGACAGCGACTCCTGCACGAGCGACGAGATGTCGGCCATCGTCTTCTGGCGCTCGGTCGACAGGCGCCGGCGCTCCGCGCCGACGCGCCGCGTCAGCAGCACGAAGAAGGGCACCAGGATCACCGACAGGATCGCCAGGCGCCAGTCGAGCAGGAACATCGCCACCAGCGCGGCGAGGACGGTGGTCACGTTGGAGACCACGCTGGTGGCGGTCGAGGTGACGACCTCGTCGACGCCGCCGATGTCGTTGGCGATCCGGGACTGCACCTCGCCCGTGCGGGTGCGGGTGAAGAAGGCCAGCGACTGGCGCTGCAGGTGCTCGTAGACGTCGGCCCGCAGCTCGTGCATGACCTCCTGCCCGACGCGGTTGGCGAGGTAGGTCTGGGCGACGCCGAGGACGCCGACCACGATCGCGATCGCGATCATCCCGCCGGCGAGCCACGCGAGCAGCGTCGTGTTGGCCTCGGGGATCGCGACGTCGATGATGTCGCGCAGGAGGAACGCCGGCACCATCCCGAGCGCGCTCGAGACGACGATCAGGAGCAGGACCAGGGTCAGCCGCGAGCGCTCGGGCCCGAACAGCCGCATCACCCGGCGCAGGTTCGCGCGCCGGATCTCGGGGTCCTCGGGCCGCTGGGGCCGCTCCCCGACGTCGAACGTGCCGTGTCTGCCGCGTGCGCTCACGATCGAACGGTAGATCGCGGGCGCGGCGCCCGCGGCGCAAGCCGCCGCGGGCCCCTGCGGCGAACCACCCTGCGCGGGGGTGCCCAACGCCCCCCTAGGCTTACCCGCCATGGCCCACGACCACGACCACGACGCGCCCGGCCACGTGCACGGGCCCGGCTGCGGGCACGACCACGACGAGCCGGACCTCGCGGAGGCCGAGCGGCTCGCCGACGAGCTGGCCGAGGCCACGGCGCGGATGGCGGGCCAGCTCGGCTGGTCGATCGCCCCCCACCGCGAGCGCGCGGGCTACGCGCTGGCCGGGGCCCCCGTGGCCGTCGTCTTCGAGCGCGCGCCGCACCGGGCGGCCAAGCCCAAGCACCGCTCCGGCCAGCTCGCCCCCGAGCTCCTGCCGTTTCTGGTCGACGCGGTGCTGCGCACCCGCGAGCGGCTGGCCTACGCGGACGGCGAGGACAACCCGTACCTGATCCCGCTGGTCCTGGCGTGCTTCTACACCGTCGAGTCGGCCCGCTCCGGCGCGCTCGGGCTGGGCCCCGAGACGCGCCGCGACCTGCCGTCGGTCGAGCTCCTCGCCGACGACGACGCGACCGGCGACATCCGCGGCGTCCCGGGCACCGCGATGCTGCGGGCGATCGCGCCCGTCGAGCCCGACGCGGGCGAGGAGCGCGTGATGGCCGTGCAGTTCACCTGGCGCGCCTAGAGCCGGCGCCCGCGACGTGGTAGCGTCGCGCCATGGCCGGGGCGGAGCTGGAGCGGCTGCAGCGCGAGGCGCGGGAGGACCCGGACGGGTTCTGGGCGCGCGAGGCCGCCGACCTGCCCTGGTTCGCGCCGTGGCGGACGGTCCTGGACTGGACGCCGCCGACCTACTCGTGGTTCGCGGGCGGCCGGACGAACCTCGTCCACGCCTGCCTCGATCGCCACGTCGAGGCCGGCCGGGGCGACCACCCGGCGCTGGTCTGGCTGCGCGAGGACGGCGCCGAGCGGCGGCTCTCGTACGCCGAGCTCCTGCACGAGGTCGAGCGCGTCGCGGCGGCCCTGCGCGCGCTCGGGATCGGCCGGGGCGACCGCGTGACCGTGTCGATGCCGGTCTCGGTGGAGGCGATCTGCGTGATGCTCGGCTGCGCCCGGATCGGCGCGATCCACTCGGTGGTCTTCGCGGGCTTCGGGGCCGGGGCGCTGGGCCAGCGCATCCGCCTGTCGGAGTCGAAGGCGGTCTTCGTCAGCGACTCGACCCGCCGGCGCGGCGGCGTCGTGCCGCTCAAGGGCATCCTCGACGAGGCGCTCGCCGCGGGCGACCACGCGGTGGAGCACGTGGTCGTGCAGCGGCGCGAGCCCGACGCGGCCCCCGTCGGCCCCGGCGAGCTCGACTGGGAGGACTTCCTGCGGGGCGGCGAGGGCGGCGACGGCTCGCTCGAGGTCGTCGACGCGATGGACCCACTGTTCATCCTCGCCACCTCCGGCACCACCGCCACCCCCAAGCTCGCGGTGCACGTGCACGGCGGCTACATGGTCGGCCTCCATGCGATGGGGCGCTGGGTCTACGGCCTCGGCCCCGACGACGTCTGGTGGTCGACCTCCGACATCGGCTGGGTCGTCGGGCACTCCTACATCGTCTACGGGCCGCTCTTGGCCGGCGCGACCTCGATCGCCTACGAGGGCTCGCTCGACTTCCCCGACGTCGAGCAGCTCTGGCGGCTGATCGCGCAGGAGCGCGTGACCGGGCTCTTCACCGCCCCGACCGCGGTGCGGATGCTGATGCAGCACGGCGCCGAGCGCGCCCGCGGCCACGACCTGTCGAGCCTGACGCGGCTCTTCTGCGCCGGCGAGACCCTCAACCCGCCCGCCTGGGAGTGGCTGCAGAAGGACGTCCTCGGCGACGGCGTCCCCGTCATCGACCACATGTGGCAGACGGAGACCGGCGTGCCGCTCTTCGCCAACCCCTGGGGGCTCGGGCTCGAGGAGATCCGCCCGGGCTCGGCGGGCCTGCCGATGCCGGGCTGGGACGCCGCGATCGTCGACCCGCAGACCCACGAGGAGCTCCCCGCGGGCCAGACCGGGATGATGGTCGTGCGGCGGCCCTTCCCGTCCCTGACCCCGACCCTGTGGGGCGAGCCGGAGCGCTGGGCGCGCGACTACTGGTCGCGCGTGCCCGACTGCTACACGAGCGGCGACGCCTGCCGCTTCGACGCCGAGGGCTACGCCTGGTTCAGCGGCCGCGCCGACGAGGTGGTCAAGATCGCCGCGCACCGGATCGGCACCGTCGAGGTCGAGACCGCCTTCCTCCACCACCCCGCCGTCGCCGAGGCCGGGGCCACCGGGCGCCCCGACGAGCTGCGCGGCGAGGTGATCGCCGCCTTCGTCGTGCTCAAGCCGGGGGTCGAGGCCGCCCCCGAGCTCGAGCGCGAGCTGCGCGCCACCGTCCGCGACGTGCTCGGCCCCGTCGCCGTGATCGGCGAGGTGCACGTCGTCTCCAGCCTGCCGAAGACGCGCTCCGGCAAGATCATGCGCCGCGTCCTCCGCGCCGTCGTCACCGGCGTCGACGTCGGCGACGTCTCCACGATCGAGAACGAGGGCTCCGTCGAGGACGCGCGGGCCGCCGCCGCGGCGCTCAGGGCCGAGGCCCTGCGCGACGCGGACGGCTAGTCCGGGATCGCCTTCAGGTTCGGGAACATCCGGAACGCGCCCTCGGGCGTGGTCACGTGGATGTCCACCGAGTCGACCTTGTCGTAGACCCCGATCCCGACCGTGGTCATCTGCAGGCGGCCGAGGAAGCCGGTGGCCTGGTTGTGCAGCGCCTCCCGGAACACGAGGTGGTCGTCCGTGAGGTCGTAGTCGACGCCCTCGGCCACCGGGTGGCCGTTGAGGTACACCTCGAGGCGGCCGACGGCGCCCTCCGGGCGCGGTACGCGGTGTCCGACGAAGCCCTGCTTCCTGGCCATGGCCGCATCGTAGGCAGAACCGCTCCCGCGCCCGGCGGTAGAGTGGCTCCGTGCCGCCGTCGACGATCGACCTCCACTCCCACTCGACGGCCTCGGACGGCAAGCTCGAGCCGGCCGAGCTCGTGGCCCTCGCCGCCGAGCGCGGCGTCGAGGTGCTCGGCCTGACCGACCACGACACGCTCGCGGGGGTGCCCGCGGCCCAGGCCGCCGGCCGCGACCTGGGCGTGCGCGTCCTGCCCGGCATCGAGATCTCGGCGCGCTGGCCCGGCGGGCAGTGCCACCTGCTGGCCTGGCTGCCCGACCCCGTCCCGGAGGCCTTCCTGGCCTGGACCCGGGAGCGCTCGGCCGACCGCGTGGAGCGCGCCCGGCGGATGGTCGGGCTGCTGCAGGAGCAGGGGATCGCGGTCGACTGGGAGGACGTGGCCCGCGAGGCCCGCGGCAACATCGGCCGCCCGCACGTGGCCGACGCCCTGATCGCGCGCGGCGCGGCCGCCGACCGGGCGGACGCCTTCGAGCGGCTGATCGGCAGCGGCTGCCCGGCGTACGTCTCGAGCGGCAAGGTCGAGCCGGAGGTGGCGATCGCGCTCGCGGTCGACAGCGGCGCGCTCGTCTCCCTGGCCCACCCCTACTCGCTCGGGCTCGACGGCGACGACCTCGACCGCGCCATCGCGCGCTTCGCCGCGGCCGGGCTCGGGGCGCTCGAGGCCCACCGCGGCGACCAGGGCCCCGACGAGCAGGCGGAGTTCGTGGCCCTCGCGCGCCGCCACGGTCTGCTCGTCACGCCGGGCTCCGACTTCCACGAGCGCGGCCGCGAGGACGTGCGGATGCTCGGCAACGACGGCCAGCCCGGCATCGCCCCGGCCGACCGCGAGGCGCTGCTCAGCCGCCTACCCGGCGCACCCTGAGGCCCTGCGCCTCGAGGTGGCCGATCAGCTTCTCGGCGTGGTCGCCCTGGATCTCGACCGCCGTGCCGCGCAGCGCGCCGCCCGCCCCCACCAGGCGCTTGAGGTCCTTGAGCTGCGCGCGCGGGTCGCCCGGCAGCCCGGTCACGAGGGTCACCCAGCCGCCGCCGCGCCCGCCGCGGCGGCGCTCGACCCGCACCACGCCGTCGGCCGGGTGGCCCTGCGCGGCGCCCGGCGCGGGCTCGTCGCGGCGGCGGCGCCGGCCCGGGCCCCTGCGCAGGTCGCCGTCCTCGGTGGAGTAGACGCGGCTCACGGCGCGCAGTATGACCCGATAATCCGCGGGTGACCCGCGGCCGCTACGCCCCCACGCCGAGCGGCGACCTCCACCTCGGCAACCTGCGCACCGCGATCGTGGCCTGGCTGCACGCCCGCGCGACGGGCGGGCGCATCCTGCTGCGCATCGACGACCTCGACGTCGACCGCTGCTCCGTCGAGTGGGAGGGCCGCCAGCTCGAGGACCTCGCCTGGCTCGGCCTGACCTGGGATGGGCCGCCCGAGCGCCAGTCGGAGCGGATCGACGCCTACCGCGAGGCCGCCGACCGCCTGGCGGCCGCCGGGCTGGCCTACCCCTGCTTCTGCTCGCGGGCCGAAATCCGCGCCGCCTCGGCGCCGCACGGCGACGAGGGCCCGGTCTACCCGGGCACCTGCCGCGACCTCGACCCCGCCCGGGCGGCCGAGCGCGTCGCGGCGGGCGAGCGGCACGCGCTGCGGCTGCGCACGCCGGACGGCACG
>CAIQOY010000064.1 GCA_903873565.1 uncultured Actinomycetes bacterium | reverse complement strand
GGCCGCATCCCGATCATGATCGGCGGCGGCGGCGAGAAGGTCATGCTCAAGCTGGTCGCCCAGCACGCCGACATCTGGCACGGCTTCGGCGACCCCGACGTGATTCGCCACAAGTGCGAGGTCCTCGACGCGCACTGCGCCACCGTGGGCCGTGACCCGGCGGAGATCGAGCGCTCGATCATGCTCAACGAGGACGAGATCCCGCACGACCCGGCCGAGCTCGACGCCCACCTGCAGGCGTTCCTCGACGCGGGCGCCACGTTCTTCATCTACGGCTCGTCGGGTCCGGACTGGCCGCTCGACGGGCTCGAGCGGCTGCTGGCCTGGCGCGCGGGCCGCTAGCCGGACCCGCTACCAGCGCACGGCCACGCCGGCGCCCGGCATCTCGAGCACGCGGTCGAAGCGGACCTCGTCGAGGGCGATCTCGGGCTCCTGCTCCATGATCAGCTGGGTGATCAGCCGCCCGGTCATGGGACCGGCGGCGTTGCCGTAGACGTGGCCCGAGCCGAGGAAGAGCCCGGGGATCGGCTCGTCGATGATCGGCGCCGTGTCGCTCGTGAAGGGCAGGATCCCCGCCCAGACGCGGTCGACCGCGACGCCGCGCAGGCCGGGGAAGTCCTGCACGATCGACTGCAGGGAGCGCGCGAGGCCCTCGACGGTGGGGCGCAGGTCGATGTCGTCGGGGTAGTCCATCGCGCAGCCCATCAGGATCTCCCCGTTGCGCCGCTGCGAGATCAGCTCCAGGACCTCGATGTTCGCCTCGTCCTCGTACGGCTCGGTGAAGTGGGCCGCATCCCAGCTCGGGAGGTCGCGGAAGAGGCGGTACTGCTTGGTCACCAGCGGGCCGTACACGAGCGGCTCGACCCGGATCTCCGGCACGGGGACGGTCGCGGCGACCTGCAGCCGCTCGCCGCCGACCGCGAGCTGGATGCCGACGGTGTCGGCCAGCTTGCGGGCCCAGGCGCCGGCCCCGAGGACGACCGCGTCGGCCTCGAAGCGGCCCTCCGAGGTCTCGACGCCGACGACGCGGCCACCCTCCTCGATCAGGCGCGTGACGCCCACGCCCTCGCGGATCTCGGCGCCCGCCTGGCGGGCGCCCTCGGCGAACGAGCGCACGAGCAGCGGCGTGTTGATGCAGGCGTCGGCGGGGCAGAACGAGGCGCCGAGCACGTCCTCGCGGATCGGCTCGACCATGCGGCGCACCTCGGCGCCATCGATGTGCTCCATCGGGTAGCCGTCGGCCTGGACCGTCTCGACGAACTCGCGGACGATCGCGCCCTGCTCCTCGGTGGTGTAGAAGATGATCCCGCCGCTCGGGCGGAACTCGAAGTCGAGCGGGAGGTCCTCGACCAGCTGATCGTAAAGGGCGCGCGACGCGAGGCTGACCTCGCGGCCGAAGCCGGGGTTGCGCGTGTGCAGCCAGACGAAGCCGGGGTTGCGGCCCGAGGCGCCGTGCGCGAGCGCCGTCTCCTCGAACAGCGTGACCCGCTTGCCCTCGCGCGCGAGGAAGTAGGCGCAGGCGGTGCCGACGATCCCCCCGCCGACGACCGCGACCTTGTCGATGCTCATCCCCGTCCTCCTATTTGATCGCATATCGAATCACTATGGTGTGCGCATGGCAAGCGCCCCCGC
>CAIQOY010000063.1 GCA_903873565.1 uncultured Actinomycetes bacterium | reverse complement strand
GACCGCCACGGCGACTTCTTCTTCCTGGAGATGAACACCCGCGTCCAGGTCGAGCACCCGGTCACGGAGCTCGTCACGGGCGTCGACATCGTGCGCGAGCAGATCCTCGTCGCCGCCGGGCAGCCGCTCGGGTACCGCCAGGAGGACATCGTCCTGCGCGGCCACGCGATCGAGTGCCGCGTCAACGCCGAGGACCCCGGCAACGGCTTCACGCCGTCCCCGGGCCGCCTGATCCGCCACCGCCCGCCGAGCGGGCCCGGCGTGCGCGTCGAGTCCGGCGTGGAGGAGGGCGGCGAGATCAACGACCGCTACGACCCGATGGTCGCGAAGCTGCTGGTCTGGGACACGAGCCGGGAGCGGGCGATCGCGCGCATGCGCCGCGCGCTCGACGAGTACGAGATCGTCGGCCCCAAGACGCTGCTGCCGATGCACCGGATCGTGATGCGCGCCCCCGAGTTCATCGCCGGCGAGACCTGCGCGGGGCTCGTGGAGGGCCGCTGGGCCGACGCCTGCGCCGCGCTGGCCGCGGACGACGCGCCCGCCGCGGCCGGGCCCGCGGCCGCGGGCGGGGCCACCGCGCCGCGCCAGATCGCGGTCGAGGTCGGCGGGCGCCGCTACGACGTCGTGCTGCGGCTGCCGGCCCAGGCCGGGGCGGAGGAGGCGCGCGAGCGG
The DNA here is from genome assembly GCA_903873565.1 of uncultured Actinomycetes bacterium. Taxonomy (GTDB): domain Bacteria; phylum Actinomycetota; class Thermoleophilia; order Gaiellales; family F1-60-MAGs149; genus F1-60-MAGs149. The sequence continues at coordinate 8,730 of CAIQOY010000063.1, read as the reverse complement.
ATCCGCACCCGCATGGCGGGGTCGGCGGGCGGCGCCAGCGAGGGCGCGATCGTCTCGCCGATGCAGGGCACCGTGCTGGCGCTCGAGGTCGCCGAGGGCGACGCGGTCGAGGCCGGCCAGGTCGTGGCCGTCGTCGAGGCCATGAAGATGGAGAACGAGGTGACCGCGCTGCACGCCGGCGTCGTGGGCCAGGTGCTCGTGCAGGCCGGCCAGGCCGTGCAGGCCGGGCAGGCGCTGGTCGAGCTCGCCGACCAGGGCTAGCGGGAACCCGCCCTTCCGGATCCGGGCGCCTCGTCTATGGTGCCGGGCGGAATGGGAGCGCGAGAGGCGGAGATCCACGGCGACGAGCCGATGTACGTGCGCGATGCCGTGTTCGAGCCGATCGACACGCCGACCGCGGTCGACGAGGTCGCGCGGCGGATCCGGCAGGCGATCGTGCTCGGCGTCCTGCGCGACGGCGACCGCCTGCCCGCGGAGACCGAGCTCGCCAAGCGCATCGGCGTCGGCGTGATGACGGTGCGCGCCGCGCTGTCCGAGCTGCGCGCCGACGGCCTGCTCGTGACGCACCGCGGCCGCCTCGGCGGGTCGTTCGTGGCCTCCTCCGACCGGGCGCTGATCGCGGGCGGCGGGTCGGAGGACCCGGCCGAGCTGCGCCGGCAGGCGGAGATCCTCGGCGGGCTCGAGGCCCTCGCCGCGCGCCTCGCCGCGGACCGCATCACCCCCGAGGAGGTCGGCGTCCTCGAGGACCTCGCCCGCGAGATCGCCGCGGCGCGCTCGCCGCGCGAGGAGGGGCTGCTCAACAACCGCTTCCACCTCACGATCGCCGCCGCCTCCGGCAACCGCGACCTCGTCGCCGAGATCAGCGCGCGCCGCGCCGAGCTGTACTCGACGGTGTTCGCGATCTCGGGGCTACGCCTGCCGATCGAGGTCGACGGGGAGCCGCACGCGGAGATCCTGCGGGCCCTCGCGGCCCGCGACGGGGCCGCCGGCGCGGAGGCCATGTGGGAGCACCACCGCTCCACGCTCGAGGCCGTCCTGCGCGCCGCGCCCTAGCCGCCCGCGCCGTCGGCCGGTGCGGCTATGGTGCCGACCGATGAGCGTCACGCCGAGCGAGTTCCCGCCGCCGTACGACCCCGCCAGCGCGGTCGACGCCCCCAGCGCCCCCGAGGACCTGCGGATCCCGGCCGGCGTCTGCATCGTGGGCGGCGGCGCCGGCGGCCTGGCCTGCGCCGTGAAGCTCGGGCAGCTGCTCGCGGACGACCCCGAGAGCCTCGAGCGCCTCGGCGAGGTGCCGATCGTCGTGGTCGAGAAGGGCAAGGCCGTCGGCTCGCACTCGCTGTCGGGCGCGATGGTGAACCCGCAGCCCCTGCGCGACCTCTTCCCGGACCTCGCGGACGCCGACCTGCCGACCTACGGCGCGGTCGACAAGGAGGGCGTCTACTTCCTCCCGAGCGCGAAGCGGGGCATCCGCCTGCCGACGCCGCCGGAATTCAAGAACCACGGCAACCACGCGCTCAGCCTGTCCGAGCTCAACCGCTGGCTGGCCGAGCGCGCCGAGGAGCTCGGGGCCTACGTGCTGCCCGAGACGGACGCCCAGACCCTGCTGGTCCAGGACGGCCGCGTGGCCGGCATCCGCACCGGCGTGAAGGGGCTCGACAAGGACGGCGCGGAGAAGCCCGGCGCGGCCCCCGCGACGGAGGTGCTGGCGCAGGCCACGGTGATCGCCGACGGCTCGCAGGGCACGCTGCGCGAGGCCGCGCTCGCCCACTTCGGCGTCTCGAGCCCGTTCCCGCAGATCTACGCCCTCGGCGTGAAGGAGCTGTGGCGCGTCCCGAAGCCGCTCGACCGGATCATCCACACGCTCGGCTGGCCGCTGCGCGGCGCCGGCATGTACCGCGAGTTCGGCGGCTCCTGGATCTACCCGATGGGCCCGGAGCACGTGTCGATCGGGCTCGTCGTGGGCCTCGACTGGGCCGACTCGACGCTGTCCGTGCACGACCTCCTGCAGGAGCTCAAGCTGCACCCCCTGGTGCGCGGCATCCTCGAGGGCGGCGAGCGCGTGGAGTGGGGCGCCAAGATCATCCCCGAGGGCGGCTGGTACGCGCTGCCCGACCAGCTCGACCTGCCGGGCGCCCTGCTCGTGGGCGACGCCGCCGGCCTCGTCAACGTGCCGCGCCTGAAGGGCGTCCACTACGCGATCCGCTCCGGCATGCAGGCGGCGATCGCGATCCACGGCGCGCTCAGGGCGGGCTTCGACCTCGGCTCGCCCGGGGCGCTGCACGCCTACGACGAGATGGTCCGCGGGGGCGAGATCGGGCGCGACCTGCACCAGGTCCGCAACATGCGCCAGATGTTCCAGTCGGGGCTCGTGGTGGGCGGCTCCAAGGTGCCGCTGATCACGGCCACCCAGGGCCGCATCCCGCGCAAGCCCGTCCCGTTCGAGGCCGACAGCCACCACGAGGTCGCCGACCTCGGCTCGCGCTACACGGCCCCCGACGGCGAGTACACCTTCGACAAGCTGTCGAGCGTCTTCCTGTCGGGCAACAAGACCCGCGACGACCAGCCGAACCACATCCGCCTGCACCCCGGGCGCGTGCCCCGGGATCTCGCCCGGGCGTGGGTCAACATGTGCCCCGCGCAGGTCTACGAGATCGTCGAGGGCTCCGAGTCCGCCGACGGCATGGTGCGCGTGCACATGGCGCCCTCCAACTGCGTCCAGTGCGGCGCGATCACCGCCAAGGGCGGCCGGCTGACCGCCCCCGAGGGCGGCAGCGGCCCCGAGTACCAGCGGATGTAGCGCGTGGACCTCTACGAGCATCAGGGCAAGGAGCTGTTCGCGCAGGCGGGGATCCCCGTCGCGCAGGGCCGCGTGGCCTTCACGCCGGACGAGGCGCGGGCGGCGGCCGAGGACCTCGGCGGCCGCGTCGTCGTCAAGGCGCAGGTCCTGACCGGCGGCCGCGGCAAGGCCGGCGGCGTCAAGGTCGTCGACGGCCCCGGACCGGCCCAGGAGGCCGCCGGCGCGATCCTCGGCCTCGACATCAAGGGACACGTCACCCGCCGCCTCCTCGTCGAGCAGGCCGTCGCGATCGCCGCCGAGTACTACTTCTCGATCACCTTCGACCGCGCCGCCAAGATGCCGCTCCTGATGCTGACCACGATGGGCGGCATGGACGTCGAGGCGGTCGCCGAGAACCACCCCGAGGCGCTGGCGCGCCTGCACGTCGACCCGGCGCTCGGCTACCGCGGCTTCCACGGGCAGCGCCTGATGAGCGAGGCCGGGGTGCCGGTCGAGGAGCGCAAGGCGCTCGCGCCGCTCCTCGCCGCCCTCTACGGGGTCTTCGCGGAGCGCGACTGCATGCTGGTCGAGGTCAACCCGCTCGTGCGGCTCGAGGACGGCTCGTTCCTGGCCGCCGACGCCAAGGTCACGGTCGACGACAACGCCCTCTTCCGCCATCCCGACGTGGAGGCGATGCGCGACCTCGCCGCGGCCGACCCCCAGGAGCAGGCGGCGCGCGAGGCCGACCTCGCCTACGTCAAGCTCGACGGCGACGTCGGCATCCTCGGCAACGGCGCCGGGCTCGTGATGAGCACCGTCGACGTGATCGCCCAGGTCGGCGGGCGCCCGGCGAACTTCTGCGACGTCGGCGGCGGCGCCTCCGCGGAGAAGATCGCGACCGCGCTCGGGATCGTGCTCTCCGACGACAAGGTCAGGTCGGTCCTGTTCAACATCTTCGGCGGCATCACCCGCGGCGACGAGGTCGCCAAGGGCCTGCTGGGCGCGCTCGAGCAGACCGCGGTGCGGGCCCCGATCGTGGTCCGGCTCGACGGCACGAACGCCGCCGAGGGCCGCGCGCTCCTCGCCGCCGCGGCGCGCCCCGAGATCACCGTCGAGGAGACGATGCTCGCCGCCGCCGAGACGGCGGTGCGGCTTGCGGGGGAGGGGGTCTGATGGCCGTCATCGCCACCGCCGACACGCGCCTCGTGGTGCAGGGCATCACCGGCCGCGAGGGCGCCTTCCACGCGCTGCGCAACCGCGCCTACGGCACGCAGGTCGTGGCCGGCGTCACGCCCGGCAAGGCCGGCGAGGACGTCGAGGGCATCCCCGTCTTCGACTCGGTGGCGGACGCCGTCGACAGGGCCGGCGCCAACACCTCGCTCGTGGTCGTGCCGCCGCGCTTCGCCGCCGACGCGATCCTCGAGGCCGCGGACGCGGGCGTCGAGCAGATCGTCTGCATCACGGAGGGCATCCCCGCCCACGACATGCTCGAGGTCTACCACTACGTGCGCCCGCGCGGGATCCGCCTGCTCGGCCCGAACTGCCCTGGCGCGCTCTCGCCCGGCATCGCCAACATCGGCATCATCCCCGCCGAGGTCTTCTCGCCCGGCCCGATCGGGCTCGTGTCGCGCTCCGGCACCCTCACCTACCAGATCGGCGGCGAGCTGGCCGCCGCGGGCCTCGGCAACTCGACGATCATCGGCATCGGCGGCGACCCCGTCATCGGCACCTCGTTCATCGACGCGCTCGACCTGTTCGAGGCCGATCCCGCGACGGAGTTCATCGTGATGGTGGGCGAGATCGGCGGCACCGACGAGGAGAAGGCCGCCGAGGTCATCGCCGAGCGCATCACGAAGCCGGTCGTCGCCTACATCGCCGGGTTCGAGGCGCCGCCGGGCAAGACGATGGGCCACGCGGGCGCGATCATCTCGGGCTCGTCGGGCACCGCCGCGGCCAAGAAGGCCGCGCTCGAGGCGAAGGGCGTGCCCGTCGGCACGAACCCGACCGAGGCCGCGCGCCTCGTCGTCGAGCGCCTCGCCGGCTGAGCCCGGCCGGCGCCGCGCGGCGCGCGAACCATTCGTAGACTGCCCGCCATGGCCACCATCTCCTTCGCACGCGGCGTCCCGTCCGCAGACCTCCTCCCCGTCGCCGAGCTGCAGGCGGCGATCGCCCGCGCGATGGAGCAGGACGCCACGGGCATGCTGCTGTACGGGGACCCGATGGGCTACCCGCCGCTGCGCGAGTGGGTCGGCCAGCGCTGGGGCCACGATCCGGCCGGCGTCTTCGTCACCAACGGCTCGCTGCAGGCCTTCGCGCTGCTGGCCGAGATGCTGTTCTCGGGCTCGGGCGGCCGCGCCGCCGTCGAGGCCCCGACCTACGACCGCACGATCCTCACGCTCAAGCGCTTCGGCGCCACCGTCGACGCCTACCCGCTCACCGAGGAGGGCATCGACGTCGACGCGCTCGAGGCGGCGATCGCCGCGGGCCGCACGCCGGGCCTCGTCTACATCATCCCCAACTTCCAGAACCCGGCCGGCAACGTCACCAGCCTGGCCGTCCGCCAGCGCCTCGTCGACCTCGCCGCCGAGCACGGCTTCTGGCTGTTCGAGGACGATCCGTACGGCGACCTGCGCTTCGCGGGCGAGGACGTCCCGCGCATGTACGACCTCGACACGGCGGGCCGCGTGATCTACTCGACGTCGTTCACGAAGACCGTCGCCCCCGGCGTGCGCGCCGGCGCGCTGCTCCTGCCCGAGGAGCTGCGCAAGGGCATGGCCTACATCGCCAACCAGACCTACATCGGCGCCGTCCACTTCGCGCACGCCGCCGTCGCCGAGTACTGCGCCGCGGGCGACTTCGACCGCGGCCTCGCGCGCGTGCGCCCGCAGCTCGAGGAGCGCAAGGACGCCCTCGTCGCGGCGCTCGTGCAGCACCTCGGCGGGCGCTTCGAGTTCCGGGCGCCGGAGGGCGGCTACTTCCTGTGGGGGCGCCTCGACGGCGTCGACACGGATGCGCTCCTGCCGCGGGCGACGGAGGCCGGGGTGCCGTTCGTGAAGGGCTCCGACTTCTTCGTCGACGGCTCGGGCACCGACCACCTGCGCCTCGCCTTCTCCGCGGTCAAGCCGGGGGAGATGGACGAGGGCGTCGCCCGCCTGGCCGCGCTGCTCTAGCGGTGGCGCCGGCGGCGGCCGGCCCAGATCGCCCCGATCGCGCCGAGCACGCTGCCGATCGCGACGCTCGCCAGCATCAGCCAGATCAGCGACGTCTCCGTCGAGAAGGCCACGAACGAGACCTCGACGGCGCGCGTGTTGAGGAGCGCGAACGCGAGCAGGTAGACCAGCACGACCGCGAACACGACGAGCAGGACGTACGGGCGGCGGTCGCCCTTCGCCTTCGGCGCGGGCTTCGGCGCGGGCTGCGGCGCGGGCTCGGTCTCCACGCCCGCCACCGTACCGGGTTCAGGCGCTGTGGGCCGCCACCGGCGCCGCGGGGCGCTCGACGAGCGGGGCCTGGGCGGGCGGCGTCAGCCCCGCCTTCGAGGCCGGCCGGAAGGTGGCGCAGATCTCGGTGCGCGGCAGCGCGCACAGGTCGTGCACGCGGAAGTAGCAGTCTGCGCACGAGCGTGCTGGGGCCACGCCTCAACTCCTCCGGGTCATACGTCGGTGCCGCTGGACGTCCCGTCCGTGCGACAAGGGGCACGTTAGGAAACGGTGAAGCAGACGGCAAGCGGCGGCCCCGGGAATTCCCCGCAAAATGCGGGGAAAACGCGGGTCAGGCGGCGGCGGCCCGCTCGATCGCGGCGAGGGCGTCGTCGAAGGTCGAGACGGCCACGACGTCGACCCCGTCCGGCGCCGCCGCGGCCGCGTCGCGGTAGTTGTCGCGCGGGACGAGGAACAGGTCCGCGCCGACGCGGCCCGCGCCGAGCGCCTTCTGCGCCGCCCCGCCGATGGAGCCGACCTCGCCCGCCTCGGAGAGGGTGCCGGTCGCCGCCACCCGGAGGCCGCCGAGGTTCGCGTAGTCCCGGCCGGCGCTGTAGATCTGGAGCGCGAAGGCCAGGCCCGCGGACGGGCCGCCGACGCCGTCGACCGAGTACTCGACGGTGCGCTCGGCGGCCACCGTGCGGGCCTCGTTCGGCACGATCCCGAGCAGCGCCTCGCCCTTCGGTCCGCGGATCGTGGTCGTCTCGATCGCCACCGGCCCCTCCTCGTGCGGGCGGCGCAGCTCCAGGGCGATCGGGGCGTCGGCCCCGGCCCGCGCGACCGCCGCGCGCAGCGCGGCCGTGGTCACGACCGGGACGCCGTCGACGGCGACGATCACGTCGCCGAGCTGGGCCCCGTCCGCGAGGATCGGGGCCTCGGGGTCCATCCCGACGATGCGCACGCCGTCGGGGCGCACGTCGACCTCCACGCCGAGCGCGCGCAGGGCGACGATCTCCGCGTTGATCTGCGAGGCGTCCATCGACACGGCCTCGAGCCGGGAGCGGTCCTCCTCGCTCTCGCCGGGGCTGATCAGGGCGTGGCGCGGCACCAGCTCGCCGCCGCCGTCGATCCCGAACCACGTCTCCCAGACCGTGGCGTGCCGGATGCCGATCGTCGAGAACCAGACCGATCCGGCGCCCTTCGGCGCCGGCGGCTGGTCCTCCAGCGTGACGGCGCCGAGGGCGGGCTGGGCGGAGCGGGGGACGAACGCGAAGTCGTCGCTCTGCGCGGTCAGCGCCCAGACCAGCGTGCCCGCGACGATCGCGAGCAGGACGGCGGCGAGGGTGAGGACGGCCTTCAGGGAACGCGGCATCTCGTCTGGGGGTTCGCGCGGCGGGGCCGCGCGGCGCGCCCCCGATTCTACGGCGGCCCCGATCCCGGTAGAGTGATCCGCCATGCACGTCCCCTCCGACCCGCTCGCCACGCCCCGCTTCACGGGGCCGCGGACGTTCGCCCGGCTGCCGTACCTGCCGGACGCCGACGACGCCGACGTGATGGTGTTCGGGATGCCGTGGGACGGCTCGACCACGTTCCGGTCCGGGTCCCGGATGGGGCCCGAGGCGATCCGCTCGGCCTCGGCGCTCCTGCGCCCGTACAACCCCGCGCTCGACGTGATGGTGTTCGGGGCGCTGTCCGCGGTGGACGCGGGCGACGCGCCGACGGTGCCGGGCTACATCGAGGAGACGATGCCGCGGATCGAGGCCTTCGTGGCGGCGATCCTGGCGCGGGGGGCGGTGCCCGTCGGGATGGGCGGCGACCACTCCGTCACGCTGGCCGAGCTGCGCGCCCTGCACGCGGTGCACGGGCCGGTCGCGCTGGTCCAGTTCGACGCCCACCACGACCTCTGGGACCGCTACTTCGGGCTGCCGTACAACCACGGCACGGTGATCCGGCGCGCGATCGAGGAGGGGCTGGTCGACCCGGCGCGCTCCTTCACGGGCGGCCAGCGCGGCTCCCTCTACGGCCCCGAGGACGAGCGGATCGCCGCCGACCTCGGGATGCTGCTCGTGCCGTGGCGCGAGCTGCGCCACTGGGAGCCTGCGCGGCTCGCCGCGACGATCGCCGAGCGTGCGGGCGACGCGCCGGTCTTCCTCTCGTTCGACATCGACTTCCTCGAGCCGGGCCTCGCGCCGGGCACGGGCACGCCCGAGGCGGGCGGCCCACGCGGGGACGAGGCGCTCGACTGCGTGCGCGCGCTGCGCGGCCTCAACCTGGTCGGCGCGGACGTGGTCGAGGTCGCCCCGCAGTACGACGGCCCGGGGCAGGCGACCGCCGTGATGGCGGCCAACGTGCTCTACGAGGTGCTGTCCCTGCTCGCGCTCAACCGCCGCTGACGGCGGTCGCCTCGGCCACGAGGCGGTCGACGAGGGCGCCGTCGACGGCGTGGCCGGCCTGCCCCGCGAAGGTGGCGAGGATCCGGAAGCCGAGCGGCGTCAGCACGCTCTCGGGGTGGAACTGGACGCCCTCGATCGGCAG
>CAIQOY010000062.1 GCA_903873565.1 uncultured Actinomycetes bacterium | reverse complement strand
GCCCGTCGACACCGACGAGTACGCGCAGTACCGCACCGCGCCCGACGGCCGCTACTTCTCGCTCGACATGACGAGCCAGTTCAACTTCACGAGCCCCTGCCCCGCCCTCAGCGTGCCGGCCGGCTGGTCCGACGAGGGCCTGCCCGTCGGCCTGCAGATCGTGGCCCGCAAGCACCGCGACGACGAGGCGCTCCGCATCGGGCGCGCGGTCGAGCGGGTGCGCCCGTGGGCGGACCGTCGCCCGCCGCTCTGAGCCGGCGCTAGGCCCCGCCGACGCCGGGGCCCGGGTCCGGACCCCACGGGTCGCGCGCGTCGTCGGGCAGCGGCACCTCGATCGCGGCCAGGTAGCCCGCGATCATCCGGTACACGCCCGCGAGGGTGGTCAGCTCGAGCAGGCCCTCGACGCCCCAGGCGGCGATCGCGCGCTCCTGCAGGTCGGCCGCCACGGAGTCGAGCGCCAGGGCGGTGCGGGCCACCGCCACGGCGTCCCGCTCGTCCGCGGCGAGCGCGGGGTCGTCCCAGCGCGCGTGGCGCAGGGCCTCGATCGCGGGCTGGGCGAGCCCCGCGTCGCGCGCGGTCGGCTCGTGCTTCGACCACACGTAGGCGCAGCGGGTCTCCGTGGCCACGGCCAGCGTGGCGGCCTCGCGCAGGCGGTCGTCGAGCGTGGCGGCGGTGCGGTAGAAGCGCCCGATCTCCAGCATCATCTCGGCCAGCGGCCGGTGCAGGACGAGCGTGCCGTAGAGGCCGTCGAGGCGGCCGCGGCGCGCGCGCAGCTCCTCCAGGAAGGCGGCCTGATCCGCATCGAGCTCCCCGTGCCCGCCGAGTCCGGCCACGGCGCCGGCCTAGCCGCGCGGCACGGCGACGAGGCCGCCCGACGGGGTCAGGAGCGCCTCGACCGGCAGGTCGTGCGGCTCGGTCGGCACCCGCTCGAGCACCTCGTCGTCGGCGACCACCGCGATCACGCGGCCCGTCGCGTGCGGCAGCGCGCGGTCGTAGCAGCCGCCGCCCTGCCCGAGCCTGCGCCCTTCGCGGTCGACGGCCAGCGCGGGCACGAGGATCGCCTCGGCGTCGGCGATCGCCGCGGGCCCGAGGCGCGGCCCCGTCGGCTCGAGCAGCCCGAGCCGGGCGGGCGCGAGGTCGTCGGCACCCGTGTAGTCGGCCCAGTCGAGCGTCATATCGTCCAGCGTGATGGGCAGGAGCACGCGACGGCCCTCGGCGACGAGCGCATCGAGCAGGGGCAGGGTCGGCACCTCGCCGCCCGCGCCCACGAACCCCGTCAGCGTGCGGCCCGGCAGGGCGGCGGCGTGCGCGGCGAGGAGCCCGCCCCAGCGCTCGAGCTCGGCCGGATCGCGCTCGGCGCGCCGCCGGCGCAGCTCGGCGCGCAGGGCGCGCTTGGCCTCGCTCACGCGGGCGTCTCCGCGGGCCCCGCGACGGGATCGGCCGCGGGTGGCTCGGCGCCCTCGACCGAGTAGGTCGCGGTCAGGCGGCGCACGCTCGGGGTGCCGAGCACGATGGCGACGTTCACGAGGACCGCGACGAAGCCGAGCAGGACGGCGCCGGTGGTGCCGATCCAGCCCGTAATCGGCCCGACGAGCGCCATGCCGACGGGCAGCATCGCGACGCTCCCGAGCGTCCGGAACGAGCCGACGCGCGAGCGCAGGTCCTGGTGCACCTCGCGGGTGATGGTGGTCTCGAGCAGCGTGCCGGAGATCGAGATCACGGCGCCGGCCATGATCGCGCCGCCGACGAGGATCCAGATCGCCGGCGCGAGCGCGAGGAGCAGGAAGAAGCCGGCGAACGGGATGCAGAGGATGTACGACAGGACCAGCGGCCGGTGCGGCCTGAGGCGCATCGCGGTCAGGCCCCCGACCAGGAAGCCGACGCCGAAGCCGGAGATGATCGCGGCCCACGCGCTCGAGCCGCCGAGCTCGGTGTCCGCGATCGCCGGCCCGACCGCGTAGATCGAGGGCATCACGAACACCGCGTAGAGGACCTCGCCGATCACCACGACGACGAGCCAGCTGCGCGACGAGAAGGCCTCCCAGCCCTCCTTGAGGTCGCCGCGGAAGTCGCGGTTGCGCCACGGGGCGGGCTCGCCGCGGGTCTGCATCCGCCACAGGCAGATCGCGCTGACGCCGAAGGTGGCGGCGTCGAAGGCGATCGCCCCGGCCGGGCTGATCAGGGCGACGAGCAGGCCGCCGATCGCGCCGCCGACCGCGATCCCGAGCGCCGGCGTCGTGGCCAGGAGGCCGTAGGCCTCCTGCAGGCGCGCGGGCGAGACCGTCTGCGGGATCACGCCGCTCAGGGCCGGCCGGAAGAACGCCTCGCCGACCCCGTACAGGGCCATCAGCACGACGAGGATCCAGAAGCCGCCGACGCCCGTCACCAGCGCCCCGAACACGAGCAGCATCAGGACGCCGCGCACGAGGTCGGAGGCGAGCATCACGAGCCGGCGGGGCAGGCGGTCGGCCCAGACGCCGCCGACGAGGAGGAACAGCGCGTTCGGGACCGCGCGGGCGGCGAGGACGAGGCCGACCTGGCCGACGCTCCCGCCCATCGCGAGGATCGCGAAGGGCAGGGCGATCATCGAGATGGCATCGCCGATGATCGACGACGCCTGCCCGACCATCAGGTAGGCGAAGGAGCGCTCGCGCAGGCAGCCCGGCAGGACGCTCGGTATCGCGATGGACGCCACGACCCGCACTATCGCACGGTGGCGCGGCGGGGCCGACGGCTCAGCGCGCGACGGGCAGGCCGGCGCGCGACCACGCGCCCATGCCGCCCTTCACGTTGATCGCCTCGACGCCGGCCTGGCGGGCCTTGCCGCAGGCCGAGCCGGAGCGCGACCCGGAGCGGCAGATGAAGGCCACGGGCCGACCCTTCTTGCGCAGCTCGTGGAAGGCGCGCTCGTCGAGGCCGCCGAGCGGCATGTGCCGGGCCATCGGCGCGTGGCCCGACTTCCACTCCGACTTCTCGCGCACGTCGATCAGGATCACCTCGCCGGCGCTCGCGCGCCGCTCCGCCTCGACGACGTCGATCGCGTCGCCGCCCCCGCCCCCGCCGAACAGCTTCGACAGCATCACGCCACCTCCGTCGCGGGGCCGGGGGTCGGGGTCTCGGGGCTGGGCATCGCGTCGCGCTCCTGCGGTCGGGGGATCGTTCGGGACAACTCTACAACCGATTGGTGGTGTAGTCTATCGCCATGGCCGCCACCACCCCGCAGGTGCCCCACCCCCTGCCCCCGCTCCTCGTCGACATCGTCGCCAACCGCTTCCGCGCGCTCGGCGAGCCGATGCGGATCCGCATCCTCGACCGGCTGCGCGACGGCGAGATGACGGTCGGCGAGCTCGCCGACGCCCTCGGCACCACCCAGCAGAACGTCTCCAAGCACGTCGCGATCCTCCAGCGCGCCGGCATCGTCGGCCGCCGCCGCGACGG
>CAIQOY010000061.1 GCA_903873565.1 uncultured Actinomycetes bacterium | reverse complement strand
GGCACCCGCTCGGCGGGCAGGGGCGCGGCGTGGCCCGCGTCGGCGAGCGCCCGGCGCCAGCGCTCGAGCGCGGTCGCGGGGTCGGGCGGACCGCCCCTCACGCGGCGATCCGCTCGGGATGGGCGTAGACGTTGCAGCGGTCGTCGCGCAGGAACCCCACGAGGGTGACGCCGAGCCGCTTGGCGGCGTCGACGGCGATCGACGAGGGCGCGCCGACGGCGGCCAGCACCGGGATGCCCGCCACGGCCGCCTTCTGCACGAGCTCGAAGCCGGCCCGGCCGGACACCAGGGCCACGGAGCCGTGGAGCGGCGCATCGCCCTGCATCAGCCGCGCGCCGACCGCCTTGTCCATCGCGTTGTGGCGGCCGATGTCCTCGCGCAGCTCGACGAGGTCGCCCGCGGGCGTGAACAGGCCCGTGGCGTGCAGGCCGCCCGTGCGCTCGAACGTGCGCTGGCGGGCGCGCAGGACGTCGGGCAGGCCGAGCAGCGTCCCGAGCGCGACCTCGGGCCCCGGGGGGATCGGCCGGCAGTGCACCTCGACCATGTCGATCGAGGCCTTGCCGCAGACCCCGCAGCTCGACGACGCGAACATGTTGCGCTGGAGCGACGCCGGGTCGAAGGGCCGGGCGAGCCGCACGCTGAGGACGTTGTACTGCTGCTCGGGCTGCTCGACGTCGGCGCAGTAGCGGATGTCGGCGATGTCGTGGCGCTCCCCGATCAGCCCCTCCGTGAGCAGGAAGCCCGACACGAGCTCGAAGTCGGCGCCCGGGGTGCGCATCGTCACCGCGACCTGCGTCAGCGGCCCGTCGGGGCCGCCGACCCGGATCTCGAGCGGCTCCTCGCCGGCCACGCGGTCCGTGCGCTCGACCGGCCGCTCCCCGCGCTCGAGGCGCAGCACGCGCACCTGGGCGCTCGGCCCGGTCAGGGCGGGACGGGCGTCGTCGTGCTCCGCGGCGTCGGTCATCGTGGGGGTCATTGTCCCGCGCGGCGCGGCGGGCGCGGCACGCGGACCCAGCATCGGCGGGCCCGGCCGGGGGCGCAACGCGGAAGTCCCGCTCGGTTGATAGGCAGGGGCTATCATGCAGGGATGCAGCTGCGCCAGCTCGAGTACGTGACCGCCCTCGCCCGCGAGCGCCACTTCGGCCGCGCGGCCGCCGCCTGCCACGTCTCGCAGCCGTCGCTGAGCGGCGGCATCCGCGCGCTCGAGGAGGAGCTCGGCGTGCCGATCGTCGTGCGCGGCCGCCGCTACGCCGGCCTCACCCCCGAGGGCGAGCGCGTCGTCGCCTGGGCGCACCGCCTGCTGGCCGACGCCGAGGGCCTGCGCGAGGACCTCGCGGCGATGCGCGGCGAGGTGACCGGCCGCCTGCGCCTCGGCGCGATCCCCACCGCCCTGCCGATCGCGAGCCAGTTCTCGGCCGCCGTGGCCGCCGTCCACCCCGGCTTGGCAGTGACCGTGCTGTCGCTGACCAGCCGCGAGATCGAGCGCCGCCTCGGCGAGTACGAGATCGACGCCGGCATCACCTACCTCGACAACGAGCCGATCGGCGGCGTGCGCACCATCCCCGTGGCGCGCGAGCGCTACGTCCTCTACGTCAACGCCGACGACCCGCTGGCGAAGCGCCGCTCCGTGACGTGGGCGGACGCCGCCGCGCTGCCGCTCTGCCTGCTCACCCCCAACATGCAGAACCGCCGCATCATCGACGCCGCCTTCACCACGGCCGGGGCCGCCCCCGCCCCCCGCGTCGAGTCGGACGACATCGTGCCGCTCTGGGAGCACGTCGCGCACGGGCGCTGGTGCACGATCGGCCCGACCTCGTGGATCGAGGGCGGCGCGCTGCCCGACGAGATCGTGGCCGTGCCCCTGACCGAGCCCGAGGTCGAGAAGGAGATCGGCGTGGTCGTCCCCGACCGCGACCCTCTCCCCACCATCACGCGCGCGCTCGTCGACGTCGCGCGCGGCCCGGCGTAGCACGACCGCACCGCAGGTCGCCATGCCGATTCCGCGGCGGCGGACCGGCCGATTCATGGCATAGTGCCGCCATGTTCGAGAACCGCATGCCCCGGTTCGAGCCGCTCACGCCCGACGCCCTCGACGTGATCGACCGCGGCTGGCGTCGGCTCGTGTCCGAGCTCGGCATCAAGTTCATGCACGAACCCTCGCTCGAGCTGTTCGCGCGGGAGGGGCAGCGCGTCGAGGACGAGGTCGTCTTCTTCGACCCCGACTGGCTCCTGGAGCGGATCGCCACCACGCCCACGTCGTTCCGGCTCCTGTCGCGCAACCCGGACAAGCACGTCCAGTTCGGGCCCGACAACATGGTCTTCTGCACGGGCCAGTCGATGCCGTTCGTCGACGACGGCCGCACGGGCCGGCGCGACGGCACCCTCGACGACGCCGTCAAGCTGCTGCGCGCCGCGCAGGTCACGCCCGAGATCGACACCCCGGGCTACCCGATTCTCGAGTGCAACGACCGCCCGCTCGACTCGCGCCACCTCGACCTGCAGCTGGCCATGTACGAGAACACCGACCTGCCGGTCGGCGCCGCGCAGATCCACCTCAACGGCGTGATCGATTCCATCGCGATGGCGGAGATGGCGCTCGGCGGCCCCGACGTGCTGGAGCGCGACGCGGGCGTGTTCGGGACGATCAACGCCAACTCGCCGCTCACGTTCGACACGCGCATGCTCGAGTCGCTGTGGATGCTCGCCGAGCGCAACCAGATCGTGAACGTGACGCCCTTCATCATGATGGGCGCCATGGGCCCGGTCTCGGTGCCCGCGGCCCTCGCGCAGCAGACCGCCGAGTCCCTCGCCGGCATCGCGCTCGTGCAGGCGATCCGCCCCGGCTGCCCCGCGATCATGGGCTCGTTCGTCTCCAACACCGACATGAAGTCCGGCTCGCCCGGCTTCGGCGGCCCCGAAGCCGCGCTGGGCATCCTCGCCACCGGCCAGATCGCGCGCCGCCACAACGTGCTCTGGCGCGCCGGCGGCGGCGGGCTCAACGCCAGCCCCGCGGTCGACGGGCAGTCCTCGTTCGAGGCGCTCAACACGATGCTGCCCTCGTTCCTGGCCGGCGCCAACCTGCAGCTGCACGTGACGGGCTGGCTCGAGGGCGGGCTCGTGCACTCCTTCGCGAAGGTCGCGATGGACACCGAGATGCTGCGCAACATGATCCAGGAGTTCTCGCCGGTCGAGTTCACCGACGAGTCGCTCGCCTTCGGCGCGCACGAGGAGGTCGGCCACGGCGGCCACTTCTTCGGGGCGGCCCACACCCTCGAGCACTTCCGCGACTGCTTCTACCGCCCTGAGGTCTGGACGACCGACAACTACTCCGCCTGGCAGAAGAAGGGCGGCCTGAACGCCACCGAGCGCGCGCTCGGGCAGTTCGACGCGATGCAGGCCGCGTGGGAGGAGCACCCGCCCGCGCTCGACCCCGACCTGCACGCGGAGCTCCGGGCCTACGTGGACCGGCGCCGCACCGAGCTCGGCGACTAGCCGTGACCGTCGTCCTCGGGCTCGCGGCTGCGGTCGCCTGGGCCACGATGAACATCCCGCTCCAGCGCGGGGCGCGCGCGCTCGACGGGCGCGCGATGCTGTTCTGGATCCTGCTCGCCGGGACGTCGATCGTGATCCCGGTCGCGCTGCTCGTCGACGGGCTGCAGGGCCCGTTCACCCCCCGCTCGCTGGTCGTGCCGGTGCTCGCCGGGCTGATCGCGAACGTCGGCTTCCTCTGCCTCGCCCAGGCCCTGCGCGCCGGGTCGATCAGCGTCGTCGCCCCGATCATCGCCCTCGAGGGCGGACTCGGCACGCTGCTCTCGATCGCGCTCGGCGAGCGGCCCAGCCCGCTCGCGCTCGGCCTGCTCGCGATCGCCGTCGCCGGCACCGTGATGGTCTCCTACGAGCCCGGGGCCCGAGCCGCCAAGGGCGCGCTCTGGGCCCTGGTCGCGGCGATCTGCTACGCGGGCGTCCTGACCGCGCTCGGCTACACCGACCAGCCGGCCCTGACGTCGGCGGGGCTCGTGCGCTCGATCAGCCTGCTCGCCGCGATCCCGCTCCTGCTCCTGGCCACGACGCGCGACCCGCGCGGCTCGCTGCGCCTCCTCCTCCTCGCCGGTGCGCTGGACGCCGCCGGCATCGCCACCTTCGCCTTCGCCGCGGCGCTCGGGCCGTCGAGCGTGGCCACGGTGGCCGCGTCGCAGTTCGGGACCGTGGCGGCGCTGATCGGGATCGTGTTCCTGCGCGAGCGCCTCGCCCCCTCGCAGTACGTCGGGATCGGGGTGACCGCCGTCGCGATCACCGGGCTGGGGGCCTTCGGCTAGCGGTGGCGGTCCTGCTCGGCCTGATCACCGCCCTGGCCTGGGCGGTCGCCAACGTCTTCACCCAGCGGGCGGCGCGGGTCGAGCGCTCGCCGGTCCTGATCATGTTCTGGGTGCTCGCGATCTGCACCGCGGCGGTCCTGCCGGTGGCGCTGATCATCGACGGCGGCGAGGGCCCGTGGACCCCGCGCACGCTGGCCTGGCCGCTGGTCGCCGGCGTCTCCGCCAACGTCGGCTTCTTCCTGCTCCTGCGCGCCCTGCGCTCCGGCAACCTCAGCGTCGTCGCCCCGATCATCGCCCTCGAGGGCGGCATCGCCACGGTGATCTCGATCGGCCTGGGCGAGCGCCCGACCCTCCTGACCGGCGCGCTCCTCGTCGTCGCCGTCGTCGGGACGGTGCTCGTCTCGCTCGAGCCGGGGCGGCGCACCGCCGCCGGGGCGCTGCCGGCGATCGGGGCCTCCGCGGTCTACGCGGTCGCCCTCGTGGGCCTCGGGATGTCCGAGCTGCCGGAGCTGACCACCGTCGCCGTGACGCGCATGACCAGCGTGCTGGTCGTGCTGCCGATCTTCCTGATCGCCGTGCGGCGCCTGCCCGACCGCGCCGCCACGGGGCCGATCGCGGCCTGCGGCCTGCTCGACGGGGTCGGGTTCGTCGCCTTCGCGTTCGCCGCCGCCGCCGGGCCCCTCAGCGTCGCCTCGGTGACCGCCACCCAGTGGGGCACGGTCGCCGCCCTGATCGGGATCGTCGCCCTGCGCGAGCGCCTCCACCCCAACCAGTACGTGGGCATCGTGGTCACGCTCGCGGCGGTGACGGGGCTCGGGCTGGTCGGCTAGCGGCGCGCGCGAACGACGACGCCCTCGACCCGCGGAAGGACCTCGTTTCCGGTTCCATCCGGCAATCCGGCGCAGCGGCGAACGAGCTCCCCGCCGTCCACGAGCCCCGCACGCAGCGCCCCTTCCGCGAAGTCGAAGTCCTGCTCGCGCCCCGCGGCGAGCTTGGAGATGACGAGATCGTGGGGCTCGAGCGCCCACGCGATCGCCGTGCCGCCGTCGGCCCGGTCGACCTCGACCCGGATGAGCCGCTCCTCCCAACCCGTCGGGACGTGCGCGGTCTCCGGCCCCACGCCATGCGCCCGGTAGCCGAAGGTCTCCTCGAAGTGGGACCCGGCCCCGAGCATCGCATCGACCTCGATCGCGCGCTCCGGCTGCGAGCGCGGGTACAGGTCGAGCTCGTCCGAGACCAGCAGGTCAGCCGGAGCATCCGGAAACCGCGCGAGGATGGCCTGGCTCCCGACCAGCACGAGGTCATCGTCGACGATCATCGCCGCCGCGCGGATGACGTGCTCGAACGCCTCGCGCCTCACGCCTGCACCCTGTCCCGCAGGAGCGCGAACATGCGCCGGCGCTCCTCATGCCCGAGGCGGCCCTTGAAGGGCGAGGTCTGCCGCAGCGATGCCGCCTCCGGCGAGTCCGCCGTCAGCACCTGACGGATCCGATCCTCGCCGCCGTCGAACACCTCCCGCCAGGCCGCATGCCAGTGCGGGTGGAGATCCCCGGCCGCATGGGCCCGCTCGAGCTGCCAGCGCGCGACCTCGATGTCGCGCGCTGTCAGACCGCGCGCGATCAGCCGGTGCACCAGGATGTCCGCCGCCTCAGCCCGACGGTGCCCGACGGGCGACGCATCGAGATCGGCGAGCAGGTCGTGGATGGGGACCGCAGCCGCCGCCTCACGGCGACGACGCACAACGCGCCCGAGCGGTCGACGGGAACCGGCTGCGCGTTCCGCATCGACGTCGACGCGCAGCCGCACCAGCTCGCGCGTCGGCACCGTCGCCCGGCCCGACGGATCGATCACGGTGGGGATCGCCCCGTCCCCGATCCAGCGGTCGACGCTGGTCTGGGTGATGCCGAGGAAGCGCGCGGCCCGCCCGCGCGTGACCGTGCGGCCCGCGATGGCCTCGAGCGCGGCCCGAGTCTCAAGGAGATCGGGGACCTCCTCGGGGGCGGCACCGCGCAGCAGACGCTCGACGGGAACGAGCGCGGCGAGTGCGGTGTCGCGGGCGGTCTCCATGCCCACAGGCTACTTGATAGTGAGAAAAAATGATCGAATTCTGACTATCGTCGTCGCTGCAGCGCCGCCGCTGACGCCGTCGACAGCGGCTCCCGCGAGAACCCGGTGGTGCCGCCGCGCGTGGCGTAGGCGATCACCCGCCCGGCTCGCAGGCCGTGGTGCGCGAGCAGCTGCCGGCGGCGGATGTCGTGCACGAGGAACCGCACGGCGGCGGCGAGGGCGTCGACGACGACGAGGTCGGGAGCGGCGGTTCGGACCGCCTCGACGTCGGCGTAGGCGGCGGGGGTCAGGAGCACGAGCACCCGCACGTCGGGGGTCTGGGCCCGCACCCGCGCGAGGAGCGCCTCGGGGTCGTCCGCGCCGCGCTCGATCAGGGTCACGCTGCCGCCGCCCCGCAGCGCGCGGATCGCGTGGGCGAGCACCATCGTCTTGACCTCGCCCGCCGCGAAGACGCAGGCGACCGGCTGGCCCTTGGCCTCGGCGAGGGCCTCGCGCAGGCCCGCCTCGAGCCCCCGCACCGGCAGGTCGCCGAGGTCGGGGCGCGCCTCGAACGAGGCGAACCCGCCGGCGAGGAGCAGCGCCTTGGCCCCCTCGTCGACGAGGCCGTCGGCGAGGTCGCGCACGCGCGCCGCGACCTGGTCGGGCCGACGCCGCGCGTACGGGGCGAAGGCCTGGTCGGCGACGACGAGCACGTCCTCGCGCGGCAGCTCGGCCTGCAGGAGCTCGGCCCCGCGCACGCCCTCCCAGCCCTCGGCGACGACCCCGATCGAGCCCTCCGGGTCGGGGCCGGGCGTCACGACCGGGGCCGCTTCTTCTCCGGGTCGTAGATCGGGAAGGTGTCGGTGTAGGCCGGGACGAGCCGCCCGTCGGGCAGCGCCACCTCGACGCGGTTGCCCGGGTCGGCGAGGTCGGCCTCGATGCAGGCCATCCCGATCAGGCGGTCGACGCTCGGCGAGCGGCCCGCCGACGGCGACAGCAGCTTGCCGACGCCGCGACCGTTGACGAAGACGTCCGCGCCGTAGTCGGGCGACTCGTTGCCGCCGACGACGAGCGTGGTCAGCCGGTGCGTGATCCCCGCCGCGAGCTCCGCCTCGAGCGCGGCCTTGCCGACGAAGTCGGCCGTCTCGAGATTGATCGTGCGGTCCAGGTTCATGTGGAACGGCGAGGTCAGGCCCTGGAAGTAGTCGAAGCCGATGAAGATCAGGCCCGACTCGATGCGCAGCGACTCGACGGCGGCGAGGCCGTACGGGCGGATGCCGCGCGAGGCGCCCTCGTCGAGCAGCGCCTGCCACAGCTGGGCCGCGTGCTCGGGCGCGCAGTACACCTCGTAGCCGAGCTCGCCCGAGTAGCCGGTGCGGGCCAGGTAGCAGCCCGGCACGCCGCCGATCGTGATCGGCTCGGTGGTGAACCGGAAGTACTTCAGCGACGCGACGTCGAAGTCCGTCAGGGCCTCGAGCAGGTCGCGCGAGCGCGGCCCCTGCACCTGCAGGTGCGGCCAGCGCTCCGTGCGGTCGAGGATCTCCACGTTGAGGTGCGCGCAGACGCGGCGGAAGTGGTCCGCATCGGACGGCAGCGCCGTCACGACGAACAGCCCCGCGCCGGTCTCGTCGCCGGTGTTGAAGACGACGCCGTCGCCGAGCATGCGGCCGTGCTCATCGGTGAAGCACGAGTAGCGCGCCTGGCCGACCTGCATCGAGGCCATGTCGTTGGC